>SMDP01000243.1 GCA_012911965.1 Geitlerinema sp. P-1104 | reverse complement strand
CATTAGCGTTCGCGGAGCGTGCGCGTTAGCGCATAGCAAACATTACCCCGCAAGGGAGTCGGAGCCAACCATAGCTCTATGGAGGGGCAACCATACCCCTCCACCCCGCAAGGGGGTGCTGGCGGCTAAAGCCGCTTGAGTCGGTTTTCCTCTCCGCGATCAATCACGGAGCTTCCAACCCTCCCAGGAGTTTTACGTGAGTACTTTGTCCATGTCTAAGTTTACGTTTGTTTCCCATCTCTCCCTATTAACCATCACGGCCATGCTGACTGGTGCGGCCGCTGAAGCCGCGCCCCAAACCGCCTTCAATGGCAACAAGGGCCTGTTTAATGGCGCTGTGGAATCTCAACAGCTCGCTCAAGTTACCTCCGTCTCCCAACTCTCCGATGTACAACCTACGGATTGGGCATTTCAAGCTCTCCAATCCCTGGTAGAACGCTATGGATGTATCGCCGGTTATCCCGACGGTACGTTCCGGGGCAATAACTTCATGACCCGCTACGAGTTCGCGGCGGGTTTAAATGCCTGTTTGGATCAGATTATTTCCATCGTTGGCCCCACCAGCGACCTCGATCCCAGTGACTTAGCGACCATTCGTCGTCTACAAGAAGAATTTGCCTCAGAATTGGCTACCCTGCGCGGCCGGGTCGATCGCCTCGAAGCCCGCACCTCACAACTCGAAGCCAATCAGTTTTCCACGACTACCAAACTAGAAGGGGAAGCCATCTTCGCCCTCGGGAATGTCTTTGACAGTACCCTTGATAACAACGAAACCGCGTTCCAACAACGAGTCCGCTTAGATTTCGTCTCCAGTTTCACCGGCGAAGATCGCCTGCTCACCCGTTTGCAAGTCGGAAACAGCGTCCCCTTCGCCACCACCGGCAATAACCAAGGACTCAACTTTGGTCCTTCGGCAGAAGGGGTGTTAGCCTCTCAAGTCTTTGGCGACTCCGGCAACTCCGTTAATCTTGAGAGTTTGGCCTATTCCTTCCCCCTCGGTAACTCCGTCGATGTCATCGTCGGGGCGACCGGATTGCGGTTTGCAGACTTTACCCCCACCCTGAACCCCTACTTTGACGATAAAGATGGCGGTAATGGGGCCTTGAGTGCTTTTGCGCAACATAACCCCATTTACCGTCTCGGCGGTGGTGCTGGGATTGGCTTAAACTTGCGTTTTGGTGATGAGTTCCAAATTACCACCGGCTATTTAGCCTCCGAGGCCAATAGTTCCTCTCCTGGGGATGGCTTGTTCAACGGCGATATCGCGGCTCTGGCTCAACTCACCTATACCCCTAGCCCCCAGTTTGGTCTGGCTGTGACCTATAACTACGGCTATTTTGGTGAAGGCAATTTTGGTTTCAATAATGGCGGGGGATCTGGGTTCAATAACACCAACTTCGGCTTTACGGGAACGACCTTCACCAATAGTGTTGGTGCGGTTAACCCAATTACTAGCCACTCCATTGGAGCTCAGTTGTCTTGGTCTCTGTCTCCAGGCTTTAATGTCAATGCTTGGGGCAGTTATAGCGATATCTATCTGCGCACCAATGAGCTGGATGGAGAAATCTGGAACTGGGCCTTAGGCTTGGCTTTCCCGGATTTGGTCTTACCGGGCAACTTGGGAGGCTTGATTATTGGTGCTCAGCCATATTTGGGCGGGCTTGAAGATACCAACAGCTTCTTTGAGAATGATGTGCCGCTGCATTTGGAAGGGTTCTATAAGGTGCAGTTGAGTGAGAACATTTCCATCACGCCTGGATTGGTTTGGCTGCTGAACCCCAACCAAGATCGTGACAATGATAGTGTCTTTATTGGCACGTTACGGGGGACGTTTAGCTTCTAAGGCGGACTGAGTGACCTGCCTTGATGCAAGTAATAACCGCTTTTCTCCAGGATTGGAGGGGAGCGGTTTTTTGGGGTGACGGCCTTTGATTCTGATGCCCCTGGTTTCCTATTCCTGGTTTCCTGCTATATGATTGCCCCTGAATCGATCCGATGTATGGGGTAGTTTTCCATGAGTTTAGAGAATTTTCGCGTCTGTGATGGTGATCTCGATGAGGAGCTGTTGAATCGTTATAGCCAAGGGTCTGTTTTGGCTGTGGATACGGAAACCATGGGCCTGCTGCCGGCCCGCGATCGCCTCTGTTTGGTGCAGTTATGTGACCTCTCAGGCATGGTCAGTGTTGTACGCATTCAACGGGGCCAAACTCAAGCCCCTCGTTTGAAGCAATTACTGGAGGCGGCAACGGTTGAGAAGATTTTTCATTTCGCTCGCTTTGATGTGGCGATGCTACAACAGCAGCTTGGCATTCGCACTCAGCCGGTGTTTTGTACCAAAATTGCCAGCAAGTTGGCTCGGACTTATACCTCGTCTCATGGTTTAAAAGCTTTGGTCATGGAACTCGAAGGGGTCGAACTCGATAAACGGGCCCAAAGTTCGGATTGGGGTAATGCGGCCAATCTCTCTGATGAACAGTTAAGTTATGCCGCTAATGATGTTCGCTATCTGATTTCTCTGAAACAGACGTTAACCATGATGTTGCAACGGGAAGAGCGTTGGCAGCTTGCCCAAGACTGTTTTGCGGCAATTCCCGTCTTGGTGGCGTTGGATCTCTTGCACTACTCCAATGTGTTTGAGCATTAATCCCTCGGCTGGGGTGCTATTTCGTCTTTAAGACGTTTTGTCTGCGATCGCGATCGCATCTTTAGGGGGATTGCGATCGCTAAAAATCTCGATCTAACTCACGACAATCTGGCGTTAGATATCACGCCGGTCGGAGAAAAACTTTGCGACAATTAGGATATCTCTTTCTGGAACCGGGTTTAAGGAACAGCAAAACCATGTCTAATCGTTCCACAAAATCAACAATGCTAATTCCAGGAGCAATCGGTGAAATTCTGGTATCGGCACGAACAACCGGGAAGCTCACGGTTTTAGACCGACATGGTTTAAAAGCAGCCATCCTTGATGAGTCCTTAAGTGAAGAAGAACAACGCTCCATTGACCGGCTGTTGCGGGCGGTCGTCAAGGGACGGATCGCTGTTGATCCCCCACCGAAGACGCGACCACCAGGGGCCGCTGACGAGTTAATCCCCGGAGGGGAATCAACCTCCCCTTGGCTGTCCTAAAATACAAGGACTGTCAAGGGGAGGTATTGGTTATGCCATTTATTTTATTGTTGATTGCCCTACTGACCCTATTGGGTTGGTTCGGGAATTTATTTTTTGTGGAAATTCCTATATCGATCTGGGATGCCGTATCTCTGCCGCGCTGGTTCTGGCTGCTTGTCGTGATTTCCTTGCTCTCCTGGGGTATGGGAGAGTGACGTTCTCCCGACGCTGACCTAGTGCCTGGGGCACGGCTACGCCAACGGTACAGCGCGGGCTTCACTGGATCACTCCAGCGCCTACCTGCTTCGTTCGGTTGTGCCTCCGACAGGCTTCGCCAACGGCAGAGTGTGGGACCTCCCGTCGATTAAGCTAAGCCTCCTGTAAGCTAAGCCTCCTGGGAGGAAGACTGAATTTCGTAACGCTTCAGAAGGGATAAACAGTTGCGATCATCCTCAAGACGGGTATAATGCAACTCATCAGCAATACACTCCATTAAACGTAATCCCCGACCGCCTGTGGCATTGAGATCCTCGTCGGGTAACTCCTGTAACTTGGCTTCCAAATCGAATCTCGGGCCGCAGTCGATCACCCTGAGTTCCAGGGTCTCTGCCGTTTGTTCAAAGTAAATCTCCACGGTCAAATCTGACTCACCCTGATGGGCGTGTCGGACGGCGTTCGTAAAGGCTTCGGCTAATGCTGTCTTCAGTTGTAACCAAATCCGTTGAGGAACAAGAGGAGATTCGAGACCATCAAACCAATCCAAAACGCGAGCTAACGCGCTAAGATCCGTGGGAACACGCAATGATTTGGAGAAGGGAAATTTGCTCACAGTGTCCAAAGCGATAACATCCTCAGCTTCATTCAAAAACTTGCGATCTGTTTCTTGCTCATGACTCCGATCCTCCTAATCGACGACGACCCAACAGCTCGCCTGATTATTACACGTACCCTGAAGCAACAGGGCTACGACGTCGCTGTTGCGACAAACGGCCAGGAGGGGATTGATCTGGCAAAACGCCTGCATCCCAAGCTCATTATCTGCGACTGGATGATGCCAGGGGTAGATGGACTTGAAGTTTGCCGTCAAACGAAGGCAATGAAAGCCTTATCCACCACGTTCTTCATCTTACTCACAGCTCGCATAACCGTCGAGGATCGGATCACGGGACTCGATACTGGGGCGGATGAGTTTCTGGCGAAACCCATCGATATGGATGAACTCAAAGCCCGAGTTCGAGCCGGATTACGGATTCATCAACTCAGCCAGGACCTACAGAAGCAAAAGCATATGTTAGAAGCTGAGTTATCCGAAGCAGCGGCTTATGTGCGATCGCTACTCCCGGTTTCCCGTGATCATACCGCAGTTCGGATCGAAGCGTGTTTTGTCCCTTCCCAACAACTTGGGGGGGATTGTTATGATTTCCAATGGTTGGATGAGGAGTCCTTGGCGATCTACTTAGTGGATGTCTCGGGCCATGGGGTGGGGGCCGCGCTTCTGTCGGTGTCGGTTCTCAATATCTTGCGATCGCGCTCCCTTCCTCGCACTAATTTCCATGATCCCACTCAAGTTCTCGAAGCTCTCAACCAAGCGTTTCAGACCAGTTCCTCGGGTAGCTTCTACGAGGAAAAGTACTTCACCATCTGGTACGGGGTCTATAAACAACGCACCCGGATGCTCACCTATGCCAGTGCCGGTCATCCACCGGCCTTACTGTTGAACCATCAGGGCAGTGCGCTCTCTGAGTCGGTGCCCCGGTTAAGCCGCCTCAATACCCCAAACCTGCCCATTGGAATGTTCCCGGATGTTGAGTATCACAGTGATTCCTGTACGGTGGCCCCATCTTGTCAACTGTATATTTTTAGTGACGGAGTCTATGAGATTCCCCAGAGTGATGGTACAGTTTGGGGTCTTGATGCCTTTGCTGACTGGCTTAGCCAGGTTAGCACCCACGACGATTTGCCGTTAGACTCGGTGTTTGAGCATTTGCAAAACCTCTGTAACCATCACCCCTTCGATGATGATGTCTCACTCCTACAGCTGAGGTTTATCTGAACCCGAGTTCAACCTCAAGAGGATAACATCGACTCCTCGAACTCCTGGCGATCGCTAAAAATCTTAAAAACACGGTTCATGCTCGTGAGTTCAAACAGGATTTTCACCTGATCGCTAATTGAACAGACGAACATCTTAGCGTCGGCAGCCCGAACCGTCTTTAGGGCCGACACCAAGGCACCTAAGCCAGAACTATCAATGAAGGTCACATCCTTCAAGTCCAAGAGGATTACCCTCGCCCCCGTTTCTAGGCATTCACCAATTTCTCGCCGCACCTCGCCGGCCTTGACACCATCAAGAAGACCATCAGGTTGAACGATTTTGATTTCATCAGGGTTCATAGACGTTTAAGCAATGTATATAACCACTTACCTAGAGACCATTGACTACTCCCCGGTCCGAAGACTTGGAGATTCCCTATAGGGATTTCAGAACTTCCGACAAGTCGGATTCCTGGGCGAAGTCAAAGACGCCTCTATAGGTCGCCCGAAGGCTTCCCGTTACTTTCGACCGAACTTCCTTTTGTCTCTCACCGATGAAACGACTTTGCTACCGACATTTCTGCGTGATGCAAGTCTGCCCTCACGGG
>SMDP01000242.1 GCA_012911965.1 Geitlerinema sp. P-1104 | reverse complement strand
GTGGACGGAGAATTGTCTCTAACCGCCACCTTTCGCAGCAATGATATGTTTGGGGCTTGGGTGGCAAATGCCATGGGTTTACGGGCATTACAACAGCATCTGAAGCAACACATCGAACGGCGTAACAGCGGACTAAAATTGCGCCTCGGTCCCCTAATAACGGTCAGCGAAAGCGCCCATATCTACGATGACTGCTGGGAGAATGCCGATACTCTAATTGAACAACAGTATCCGCGACTTTTAAAAGACCGCAATTTTGCCGATCCGTGCGGGAGTTTTACCCTACTCGTGAGTGACGGTGAGATAGTCGTAGAACATCTCAGCCCCGGCAGTGGTGAACCCGTGGGCTGTTATGTGGGGAAAACGGCTAGACGACTCTATCAACAAATTGCGGCGGATTGTCCGGCGTTGGAAACTGAACACGCTCTTTACTTGGGGACTGAGTTACAAAAAGCTGAACTGTCGTTAAAATTGGCTTTGAATTATCAACAAGACAAACCATTTTCCATGAGCCAATTGTAGGGGCAATCCCTTGTGGTTGCCCATTTCCAATTGTAGGGGCAATCCCTTGTGGTTGCCCATTTCCAATTGTAGGGGCAATCCCTTGTGGTTGCCCATTTCCAATTGTAGGGGCAATCCCTTGTGGTTGCCCTCATCATCTTATCGCCCCAAAACTAACGTACGAGGATCTAACCGTTCCACATCAAACGACCAATCATAGGTCATTCCATCAGCAGAAATTGAGACTGAATAAGTTTGGCCCGGTTCCAAAGGCATTTGAGGAATTAGAACGACCGCATCCCGTGACCCCAGAACATTCCGTCCCAATTGTTGAGCCGTACTGTCGGGATTCATGTAAGTCGTTTCATCAAAAACAATGTGAGGCAATTCGACCCCGCCAACACGGAACGACGAGGCCGTGACCGTCGGGGTGAGAGTCCCGGACCCCAGTTGTAGATAGACCGGGAGTCCGGAAGGGGCCGTGAACCCTGACCCAGCTAGGGGGTCGGGATATTCCCCGCCACTGTAGGAGGTGAGAGGAACCGTGGTTCCATCGCCGGGCCATTTAACCGGATAACTGGCCGCTCCCCCCCCATCTAACCCCCGAAGCACATCGAGAGTAGCCGCCGACTGAACTCCACCATTGGCTTCGCTATAACTGCCAAATCCCACTCGAGTCAGACGAGGGTCAATCATACCAATCGCATGGAAGGGGGCATCCATCCAACCATCAATAGCATTGACTGGACTGCGGGAGAGAGCGGAACTGGTGGTCACATTGCCCGACTGGCCTGCTGCATCTCCCTCGGGGGTATACCAGGGATTATTGGGGTCTTGCACATGACCGCTGACATTGTTGTTGACCAGATATTGACTGTGGAGGATACCCCCCTGACTCCAGGTGGGATTTTCCGTAACTGGGGCCAGTCCTGCCAAGCTGCGGAATTGATTGACACGACCGAGCCAGTCGTCTTCGTTGCGGGCACTGACTGGGAGAATATGGTCAAAACTGGGTTGTCCCGTTTCCACGACGGCCAGGACTTCACCAGTTTGAAGACTAATCCGTCCATCGCTCCAGGTGACGAACTCCGAGCGGCTGAACTCTTGGGCGGAATAGGCGATTCGGTCACCCTTGGCGGGGTTAAAATCGGTAATGCGATCGGCTTGGTTGATATCTGGGGTCGCCCCAGCTCGACTGAGGAAAAAGACATTCGCGCCCGCGCCCCCAGTCAGGGTATTCTGACCCAAACCCCCGATGAGGGTATCGTTACCCATGTCCCCGGAGAGGAGGTCGTTACCGTTACCCGCCACGAGGACATCATCCCCCTGGCCACCAAACATCAAGTCATCGCCATCACCACCAATCAGGACATCATCCCCGAGATTGCCGAACAGGATATTGTCGCCATGGCTGACTTCGAGCCAGTCGTTGTCTCGTCCCCCGGCGATGGTATCGTTGCCACCATGACCGAAGATGGTATCGTTGCCGGCATTGCCGAAGATAATTCGGCTGCCATCATCGTCGTGATAGAGGTCATCACCACTGAGGAGGGCGATGGCATTGATGCCGGGACTATTGCGTAATTGGTCTTGTTGAGACTGAGGCAGGTTGGCGAAGATGATTTGGTCGTCGCCAGGGGTGGCCAGGGCGAAGCTGTAGTCATCACCGGGGATAATGTCGCTGAACATGGGTCTTAGGGGGGAGGGTCAAGGAGAACAGTGAAACTCCGTGGGCTAGTATTAATACTTCAGGAAGATGGGTTGGTATTCCGGAGAAAAACTCGGCGAGTTGGGGCGATATTTTTGACATTTTGTGAACTGCTAAGCTGGGGATGTTGTCCATTGAAAACGTCCATGAATGACTTGCGTATCATCATTGAAGGGGACGGGGCCGTCGCGGCGACAGAAGACTTGATGAAAGACCCCGACCTCAGCGGAGCCTGCGAGAGCATCGACGGGAAGGGAGAACGAGATGGCGGCGGAACCCTGGCCACGGTTGCCACCATTGTGGGCATTATCTCCGGGGGGATGACCATCGGTGAGAAACTGCACAAATGGCATCAGAAGTATCAACAACCGGATAGCTCGGCTCGGATTGAAAAAGTTTTAATTGAACGGGCTGATGGTAGCCGACTTTTAATGAAGGATGTTAGCGTTGAGCAAATTGACAAGTTTCTCAAGCCCTAATCCCCTTGCGAACTCTACATCTGCGCTTCCGTCCCACCGCTGACCCTCAGCAGGTGGAGCTACGCTACAGTTACGAGGTTTCTAGTGATTACCAGTCGCGCCGTCTCAACTTGGAGGAGATTGCCACCCTGATTCGGGAGGCAGAAACCCAGTTCTACACGCGCTTTCCTGGCGACTTGGTGCGACTGGGACAACGACTTTATGATTGGCTTGATGGGTCAGACCGCTGGCTCACTCAAGCTTTACAGGATAACCGCCGTCAGACTTTAGTGTTGGCGGTGGATTTGCAGGGACGACTGGCTCATCTGCCCTGGGAACTCCTCCATGATGGGGAGAGTTTCCTGGTGCAACGACGTAACCCCAGAGTGGTTCCCCTGCGTTGGCAAGGGGATACTCCTTCGGAGACATTGCCCCCGCCAGCGCCTCGTCCTCTACATCTGCTGTTTATGGCCACTTCCCCCGAGGGAGTAACCGTCCTCGATTACGAAGAGGAAGAAGGGCGGATTCTGGAGGCGACGAGGCGAAAACCCCTCACCCTGACAGTGGAGGAGAGTGGCTGTTTGAGCGAGTTGCAGGAGTTGCTGGACAACTACGAGGCGGGAGCGATTGATGTAGTCCATTTGACGGGTCATGGAACACTTCGCGATGGAGTTCCCTGTTTCGTCACCGAGTCCGAGGTGGGAGCCCCCTGCTATAGCAACGCTGAAGACTTGATAGATAGCTTTGGCACTCGGATGCCGTCGTTGCTGTTCCTTTCGGGCTGTTCCACAGGGCAAGCTCAGCAAGAGGGAAACATCCCCTCCTTGGCGGAACAACTGTTGCAGGAGGGAGCGAAAACCGTCTTGGCGTGGGGTCGTTCGGTGTTGGATGGTGAGGCGACCGCAGCGGCGGCGGCGCTCTATGGTGGCTTAGCGGCGGGGGATACTCTGGCTGATGCGCTCTCTAAAACCTATCAAGCTTTATTGAAGGATGACGCCCGAGACTGGTATTTGCTGCGTTGCTATGGGGCGGGAACAGTTCCTGAAGCCTTGGTGATGGCCCCTCGGCAACAGCGCGTGATGCCCCAGCGTCCGAGAATCCGCGACCGAAACCTGGACCCCGAGGGGCGTAAATTAGTGGCGACGGCTGGGGAGTTTGTGGGACGGCGACGACCGATTCAACGCAGTTTGCAGGCTCTGAAATATGACCCGAATTATCTGGGAGTTCTGATTTATGGCATGGGCGGTTTAGGGAAAAGTACCCTGGCTAAACGGCTGGCAGACCGGTTATCGGACTACAAATTTCTGGTTTGGATTGACCCCGTTGACTCGGAGAGTTTGCTGCAACGGTTGACTCAGGAGGTGGGGAGTGACCCCATACTGCGGCAAATTTTGCAAGACCCCCAAGATGAGCCGAAGTGGCGCTTACGGCGAGCCTTTGACTATCTCGATGAGATGAATCAGCGTGAAGACCAACCCCAAACCCGTCTGTTGCTGCTGTTTGATGATTTTGAGAATAGCCTAGAGCCGCGTCAGGGGGGCTATGTGCCAACTCCTGAGGCGGCGGCAGTCTTGGAGATGTTGCTGGAGGCCTTAAGCCAAACCCCTCATCGTCTTCTCATCACCAGTCGCTATCAGTTTGACTCTCCCCAGCTTAAGTTTCTTTACCCACAACCCCTAGACCGCTTGGATAGGGTGGAGGTACGCAAGAAATGTCAGACGTTATCCTTGTTCAGCGATGAGCCGAATCAGAGAAGCCAACGGCTGGAACCAGAGTTGCGGGAACAGGCATTACGCCTGGCTGATGGCTATCCCCGTTTGTTGGAATGGCTAAATCAGATTTTGCAGGATAGGGACATCAATCGCCGTGAGATTTTGGCTCAGTTGCAGGCGGAGAGAGCGGTGGAACTGCGGGAGCAGGTGTTGGCGACGGCGTTGTGGGATCAGGTGGATGAACCGATGCGGCAGATGTTGCAACGGGGGTTGCTTTATGAGTTGCCAGTCCCCGAGGCGGCGTTGCGGGCAGTGTGTGAGGGGATTGGCGGGTTAGCAGCCTTGATTGACCGAGCTAAGAGGTTAGGACTGTTGGAGGTGAGTCCGGATGAGTCGCTGCGTGTGCCTCGGCTGTTGCCGGTAGGGTTACCGGAGGAGGTGGAACTGCTACAGGCTGAGGCGGCCAAGGTGTTATATCGGCTGTGGTGGGATGAGGCAGAATCCTCGACGGAGGCACAACGGCTGGAGATTCATCGTTTGGCGGTAGCGGGTAGACAGGGGGAGATTGCCGCGAAAGTCAATGAGGCTCTAGCACTGAAATGGCATCGACAGAGTCGTTTTCGGGATGAGCGACAACTCTGTCGCCAGACTTTGACGGTCATGGAAGATTATAAGACGCTCCATAATCTCGCCCGAGCGGAGAAAGAATTGGGGGACGTGGAGATGGCTCTCAATCACTACCGACAGGTCCAGGAACATTGCCCTGAGGAAGACGAGCAGGAACGAGCAACTATCATCCACAACATGGCCGGCATCTACGCGCAGCAGGGGCAGGTGCAGGAGGCTCTCGACCTCTACCGACAATCCCTCGACCTTCATGAGCGCATCGGGGACGTGCAGGGAAAAGCCGCCTCTTTGCACCAAATGGCCGGCATCTACGCTCAGCAGGGGCAGGTGCAGGAGGCTCTCGACCTCTACCGACAATCCCTCGACAGTGAAGAGCGCATCGGCAACGTGCAGGGAAAAGCCACCACATTGGGGATGATGGCGCAACTGTTGGCTGTTCAAGGTGAGGTGGAGATAGCCTGTGAGTATATGCAGGAGGCGATCGCCATCTTTGACCACCTTAAGTCCCCCAATGCGGCGATCGCACGAGAAATTCTCTCAGACATCATCAACTCCCAAACCTAACCCCTACCCCAGCATCACCCATCCAGCCAAGAAATCTCCCGCCGCCTATCCCCCCAGATGATACATTGGGACAACTGCCCGCAGACGCGATCTACCCCTTGGGCCCATGCCTCAAGTGTGCATTTCGTTGTAGTCTAGCCCTGTTTGGATCGTTCCCAAGCCGTTTCTCATTATGAGTCGCATTATTGTTGTCACCTCGGGTAAAGGGGGAGTGGGCAAAACCACCACCACCGCCAACCT
>SMDP01000241.1 GCA_012911965.1 Geitlerinema sp. P-1104 | reverse complement strand
TCCGCCGCAAATAACCCCTCCAAAGCGAGTTGGTTCCTCATGACTTGGCTGGACCAAGTTCGCGATTAACGGGGGAGCGATCGCCTGCGAGATGTCCGCGACTATCCCCAGTCCCGCATTTGTGCGATCGCCCCTAACCCGCTCCCCATCCAGCATCCCGGCACTATCGGCATTGTCAGCGCCGGAACCTAGGTGGGTTTGAAATGCTTGCTATAACGCTGGGGGAGGGCGCGCCACCACTTCGATTATCGCTCAGTGACCAGGGTTCGCCCCTCCAGCCATCTATGACAGGATTTTTAAAAAACGGTATGATACAAAATTGTAGGGGCGAAAATTTTTTTCCCCTACAGCAACGGATATCATCCGCCATCAATCTCCCTGATTACCTTGACCCCAAAAGACCCCACCCCGGAGGCGGTTTCCTAGCTTTCAAGAAACGGCTTGAGGGCTGCAATTTTCTCGGCTAGATTGTCATCGTAACGAATCACAAAGGGAGAATAACCGCTCAAAAAGTCCAAGTCATCTCGAAGTTGTTTATCTTTGGCGTGTTGTTCTGAGGTGTCGTGAACGGAACCATCGCAAAAAATCGCCAGTTTTGATTGTTCATAGATAAAGTCGGGTTTGCAATTGGCCTCAGCCAGCAAGGCTTGTGCGGAGTCGGGTAAGGGCAAATCACTCTCATAGATTGCCTGTAATACTTGGCGTTCTAAATCAGAATTGGGGTCTGTTTGTTGCAGCAGTTCTTGAAAGCGAGATTGCCGATCGCCCTCCAGTTCTGACTGTACCGTGCTACCCCCTAACTGTTGTAAATACTCGTGAATTAAGGTGCGATTTAGCAGGGGATGGTCAAATTGATTGCGGTAAGATAGGAGGCATTCATAACAGGCTTGCACGCAAGTCGGTTTAGGCGTGATGAAATGGCAAATATCTAATGCCACTTGGCTGATGCGTTGCAGGGAGGTTGGGTCAGTTAAAATTTGCGATAGCACTCCTGCGCCACCTTCAGCAGATTCCCAGAATAAAATGGTTTGAGAACGTCCCAATCGTTCCGAGGCTAACTCGTTTTCTTCTAATTTATAAATGGCTTGAATTGCTCGTTCCATTGCATATTGCAGGGTTACCACAAATGCCTGAGTTTGTTCCGAGGGTAACTGTTGGGGAGACACCAATAAAACGTTACTGGTTTCGCGGACCATTAAATGAACTTGACTATGGACAGATTCGGGGCTACTTTGTTGTTTTTCTCCCATCTCGCCCCAATTGCCAGTTTGCACGTCTAACTTGAATCCTCGTTCCCGGTTTTTGCGTAAGCCACGATTCAAGCGCCAAATAGCCGCCGCATCTCCATAAGTTAATTCGAGCAAGGTTTCCCCCGTTTCCGAGGTAACGGTCGCTTTTCGAGGTGCTGTTTCAAAGCGGTAGTGGGTGGTCAGATTGTACCCATATTTCAACCGTTCCTCTTCATCGCAGGTGATGCGATCGCGCCGCCGGGTGAAGACGGTTTGCATCTTTAAGACGCGATCCACTTTGGCGGGATTACCTTGTTCATCGGCAACCAAGCGGCTGCCGCAATTTTCGCAGGTTTCTCGCACGGCGGCTTCGCCATCATGGAAATAGCCGCATTCGGCACATACCGCAATCCTCTGATAAGGAACATCTGCACCGTGAACGATCGCCGTTCGTGCCACCTGAAATTTATTCCCCTCATAATAGACAATGTTAGACGGGGCAAACTCACGAATGGCGATCGCTCTTGGACGGGCAACAAATCTCCCCTCTTCTCGATGGCGGATGTAGGCGCGAATTGGCAGACGGGGGAAATTATATCCCGGTAAAAAGCCTTCGGCGGCAAAGTAGCGATAGGGATAAAAATCCAAGTCCTGCCCAGAAGACGACCCCCCCGATTCCCCCACCAATAAGTTTAATTGACGGCGGGCATCTCGTTCCAAGCGTTCGGCATTTTGGCGTTCCTGGGCGCTGACTTGGCCGATGGTGACGCGATCGAGGATTTGGCGGGCCTCGTCCCGTTGGCGGACGGCTTCGCTGTATAAGTCACGCCAGCGATCGCAGGCGCGATCAAAACTAGACAAGGCGCGATCAAAGACCGTTTGCACCCATTGGGGCGAATACCAAGATTTATCGGCGATACTGTCCTGACAGAACGCATCGCTGAGAATCGCGATCGCCCGTTCTCCACAATGACACAATCCCTGAGATGACAACGTCAATTCGTGACGCAATCCCGATTTCAGGGGATATTCGTCCTGTTCTAAATCCAGAATTTCATTCATCGAACTGCCCAATTGCGCCCCAGTAGCAGCTAACCACAGTGAATGTAAGTGAGATTCGAGTAAATCTCGATTCCCCAGTTCTAGCTTAGGCGGGGCCACCACACCGGCCACCATTTGTTCAGGACGTTGGTAAAAATAGCGGTCATGGCCACTACCGACGGAGGCGTAAGACACCACCAAAGCCGCCTGGCCATTACGTCCCGCCCGTCCGCTGCGTTGGGCGTAGTTGGCGGGGTTGGGGGGGATATTCCGCAAGTGGACGACATTCAAATCCGAGATGTCAATCCCCAGTTCCATCGTCGGCGAACAGAATAACGCCGCCAAGTCCCCGGAACGAAATAACTGTTCTCGTTCCTGCCGATCGCGCGATTGCACTTGTCCGGTATGTTCGCGTCCTTGCAATTGGCGCAACTGGGTGATTTCGGATTGGTAGAGTTGTTTGAAAAAGCCATTGACGGGGATGGTGGGGATGTCGTTGCGGCTGAGATATTTGCGCGAGAGTAAATCGGCTTCGATGGTGTCGAGTTCGGCGTGACACCAAACCAGGGTTGTGATGCAAAGCTGAAAGCGATCGCCCTGTTGGGAGAGATACCCACCCCCTTGCAGAATCTCGACTAAATCCGCGATCGCCTTTTCCACATCCGGGGTCGATAGGTCAAACTGGTGTTTGAGGAAGCGTCCGAACTTGCTGCGATGGGTGAGTTTGATTTCCTGACGACTGCGATCGCCCGGTTTGCGGGATTGAGAGGAGGGTCCCGACTCGAGAGAAGCATAAGCGGCTAATCGCAGCCGTTCCCCAGATTCAATACCCCAGCGTTCATTGAGTTGTTGACTGGCCTCCCGTTGGAAGCGTTCGAGTTCCTCGGCTTGCAGTAAGCGGGCATCGATCGCCAATTCCCGACGCAACAGATCTAAGAGCGTTTTCAGTAAGCGTAACCGGTCTTCTGGGGTGGACCGCATCAAGACAAAATGGCGATTTTCCCAGAGGGAGTCGGCGCGACAGACATCTGCCAAGCCTTCATAGTCGATCGTCAGCAAGCCGCATTGTTCTAAGTTGGGTTGGACAATCCGCCAACCGCGACGCAAATCTTCGTAGAGTCGATATTCGATCACCCGTTTGAAGATTGTCTCGTTTTTAGCCGCCATTGCGCCATAGTCGGCGGGGGTTTGGGCGTAATCGGTTTGGGTTAAACCGAGTTGGTCAAACACCGCTTGGGGTAAATTGGCATAGGTTAGGCGGTGGTGGTGTTGCAATGCCCCATATAGGGCCGATCGCAATAAGCTGGTTTGAATGAAATCGTTAAAATGTCCCGCTTGCAGAGAAGCATCTTGACGGTTATCGGTAAAACTGAGGATTTTGGCGGCCCCAGGGTCGATCGCCCGATTGGCTTTTAACTGCCTCACGGCTGATAGACAGAGTAAGGTGGTGGCGGTACTGCGTCCTTCGGAACTGAGGCGGGAGAGTTTGGCGAATTCCCGGCGACGGCGATCGTGGACGATGCCGCAATTCAGGCACACTAGGAAGGGGCGAGGAATGAACCAGACGGGAATCGGACGCTGGCGATCGCCCTGGGCCACGGCCCGGGTTTCTACTTTCCCGTTGGCGTAAACATAGAGTTTTTGGGGAATAAAGGGCCGGTAGTTCGGTTTGGGGGTTCGTCCCTCCCGTTTGGTGACTTTAAACCAATTGTCCGGTAGACGATCGCTGTCTGCCTCACTCCAGATGTCGTCCTCCCCTAAGGTGAGATAGCCTTCGCTAAACTCATCCTCTTCCTCAGGGGTTTCCCCGTCACTGCCCAACAGGGGGGTCACCGTTTGCCGTTCGCGATCATAGCGGACCACATAATAGTCCTGCCCACATTCGCGACAGAAGACTAATGGATATAACAGACGGCCTCCTGTGGTGGCATATTGTCCATCTAAGGTGAGTTCGCGAGTCTCGCTGGGTTCCAAGGTGGCATACACATTGCCCCCTTGGGAGATAAATTGATGCAGGCGAAAATGCAGCCGTCCCCCTTCCACGTCTCTGGCCTGGGGGGATCGAGGCCCGGCGGTATGACTCCATAGCAGCATTTGCCGTAATTTTTCCTCGCAGCGATCGCCCTCAATGCCAGTTTGTTCAGATAATTCGGCGGCGGCTTGGTTTAACGAAATGGGGGTTCGCCGCATCCAGCGATTTTCTTCCCGTCGCAATCCTAACTGACGTTCTAACCACACCGTTAAGGGATGGTTGCGAAATTGGGCGAGACTGCGATCGCCGGGTAACTCGCTGCTGAGACTCTCGGCGAGTTCTGCTGGGGTGGGTTCGCAACGGGCGATCGCCAGTTTCAAGGTTTCGTCGATGACATGATCCGGGCGAATGTCCACCCCAAAGAGTTGACTCGCCACGCCGGCCACGGTTTGACGGCGATTGTCTCGGGTTCCTTCTGTGGCCATTGTTGCCGAAGTGCCGATACAGAGGAGGTTTTGGCCGCAACGTTCCCGCAGTTTCCGCACCAACATGGCGACATCGGCCCCTTGGCGACCCCGATAGGTATGCAGTTCATCTAAGATTAAAAAGCGCAAATTGGGAGATTCCACAAATTGCCGTTCGTGAACCCGAGATAGCATCAATTCCAACATCACATAGTTGGTCAGCAAAATGTGAGGGGGATTATTTTGCAGGTCGATTTTAGTCTCTTTACTTTCTTGTCCGGTGTACGAGGCGACGCGAATTGTTGACCCCAGGGAACCGGGAACGGCTTGATCTAAAAATTTATTGAATTCTCCGATTTGGGAATTGATTAAGGCGTTCATGGGATAGACCAAAATCGCCCGAACGCCTTGAGTCTGAGGATGGCGCAGCAAATCATCAAAAATGGGCACTACATAACTGAGACTTTTCCCTGATCCGGTTCCGGTGGTTAACACATAAGATTCGCCGCCGCGATAGCAGCGAAAGGCTTGTTCTTGGTGACGATAAAAGCGATAATTGGCGAAGAATTGGGCGCAATCAGGATGTAAGGTGTTGTCGTTGATTAAATCGTCGATTGTTGCGCCATCAGCGTAGGCGGGATTGAGTTGAACCAGAGAATCGCGCCATAAGGCCCCGCGATCGAGTTCTTCGCGGACAAATGTTTCGACGCGGGGGTCTTTAATTTGCAGGAAACTTTCGATATATTGGCGGTATTCTCCAATCACGCGATCGCGCAGTTGCAAAATATCCAGGGATTCAGAAGCCGAGATGTCCCCCGGTTCAGTTCCATAGGGATGTCCCTCTTCTTTGACTCGTATTGATGTCTCCCTCTTCGTCACCCCCGAGTTCGTGGTGACGGCTTCAGGTGTAGGCCAAAATTCCCTCCAACACTCCCGCAACGACTCGCTAACAGTCTGTTCAACTAGAACCTGATTAAATTCATCTCTACTCCAATGTTCGGGAATGGCGGAAAACAGCGCCTCTAATTGTTCGGGTGTCAAGGTATCTACCCCTGAACAATCCAGTTTTCCCATGTTTTGGGCGATAAAGGTGCTGGTACTGCGGAGGAGTTCCGG
>SMDP01000240.1 GCA_012911965.1 Geitlerinema sp. P-1104 | reverse complement strand
GTCCCTCGTTCCGATTTGAACGGTTTAATGCCCTTTCTGATTCCTACTGGTATGCCATGACCAACAACCGAGTGGCCACGGCCCGGGAAGACTTGCCCCTAAATCGGACGGGGAAGAAACCCAACACCTATCGTCCCAGTAATTTTCCCCAAACGGGACGGTTGCGGATGATTGAACGGGGAAATCGCTTTCAGACCTTGGTGTTTGGGGAGGGAGAGTTACCGGAGTATATCCGGGTGGGGAAGTTCACCAGTAAGGTTCGCCTGGAGGTGAGTGATCCCCGGCCCGTGGAATGGCTGCCGCCGGACTGCTATTCCTGTAACACCTATCTTAATGCAGCGGATTTACCCCCCCAGTTCGATTTACTGCGTTTTGATGTGATCTCCATTCCCCCGGCCCCCCTGTTGAAAAACCTGCAATTTCGCGGTCCGGCTTGGCGGGTGGGGGACTGGATTTGTCCGGCGGATGTGGCCTTTTGTGGAGGAAATTCTGATGAAACCCCTTAATTTAACCCTTGAACCCGCTGACATTGCGGTGGGGAATGATGTCGGTTTACCGGCGGGCCTGAAACGGGTCTTTGGCAGCACGATTTTACAGCATCAACGGGCGCTATATGAGGCGGCGAAAACTCATGATGTATTGATAGATTTAGCGCCGACAGGAACCGGAAAAACTAAGGCTGGCTTGAGTGTCATTTGTGAAAATCCCCAAGGAAATGCGGTGTATATTGCCCCCACCAATGCCTTGATTGACCAACAGACAGCCGCTGCTGAGGCCTTTGTGGCGGCGGCGGGACTACCCCATGTGGTGAAAGCTGCGTCCGCGCGGCAGATTCAGAGTTGGCGAAGCGATCGCGTGGGAGGGCGATCGGGGGAAAAACTCTACAATGTGTTGCGGGAACCCTCGATTTTGTTTCCTGAATGTGGTGGGGGTCGTCCGCTGCTGTTGGTGACGAATCCTGACATTTTTTATTACGCGGCATTTTTTCAGTACAATGCCCTTGATCGCAGTAATCTTGCCAGTGTCTTTTATCGCAGTTTTGCGACGGTAATTTTTGATGAGTTTCATCTATATGATGCCAAACAGTTGGTGAGTTTGCTGTTTTATTTGGTGGTGTCTCAGGTGTTTGGCTACTTCCAAAATAATCGCAAAGTTGTTTTGTTGACGGCAACGCCAGAACCGGCTTGTGATGAGGCGCTGAAGGTTTTGGAACAGTCGGGGGTTCGCATTCACCGAGTCGATGGTCGCGCGACGGTGGGTTCAGTGACACCGTCGCAAACGGCGGTGGCATTGCAGATTCGTCCCTATTTAGAGAAAGAGGAGATGATTCAAACACTGGTTGAACAGGTGTGCGATCGCCGTCAACAGTTTCCTAAGCAACAGGGGGCGGTCATTTTAGATTCTAAGGATACCCTCAACCGCATTAATGACGGGTTACAGGCGCGAGGGTATCAGGACGATTGTGGACGAATTACTGGGAATACTCCCAAAGATAAGCGCCATGATGCGGCACAAAAACCGGTGATTTTAGCTACCAGTACGGTGGATGTGGGCTTTAATTTTGAACGGGAGGTTGAGGGCGATCGCCAAAACTTAGATTGGCTCATTTTTTCGGCGCGCGATCGCTTTTCTTTTTGGCAACGACTGGGTCGAGTGGGACGGGTTTTGGGGAAACCGGAAACCCAGATTCCCTCCCAGGCGATCGCCTATTTACCGGAAGCCGCTTGGCAGGATGGATTGAACGAGTCAGATGGGATTACCGGACGAGAACAGCTTGCAGAAACCCTCGAACAGTTGGACTGTCTGCGGCGACCCTTTCTCGATGTTTATTGGCGTTCAGAGGCATTTTTAGAAATTGCCCGTCCTCTTTTGGAACTGGAAACCAGTTTAGAGAAAACACCAGGGGCTGACCTAATTGTGGTGCTGTATGAAACGCTACAATGGGTGTTAGGTGGAAACCGAGATTGGCAGTACTATCGTCAGCGGATGAAAATCTTACAAGGCGCCGAAAATATCGCCCAAAAGAAAACGTGTAAACTTGCCAAAGACTGGAAATATATCAAGGGTGGTCGCAATTTGGTTAAGAGTTTTATCCAGGCTTATTACCCAGAAGACTGGGAGGAAGTTCAACGAGGTGACCAGTCTTTAGAGGCACTAGAGTCAGATATTTTGGGGTCTGCCAAGGTTCTTCAGAAACTCAAAGAGTATGCCATTGTCCTGAACATCAGCTATGCGCCCCTCTTTCGATTTCGAGATAGTATTTTGCCGAATGTCACCATTGAAGACCCTCGGGGCTACCTACTCGATAGTTGTGGAGAAACTAGCTTAGACCCCTTGCATTTGTTGCGATTTTATGAGTTTGCCAGTGAGGGCGATCGCATCGTTGTTACAGAGCGTGCCTGCCAAACTTATCAACTCAGGTTTCGGTTACAGGTCGAGAACTTAGAAGAGTTTAGTAATACGCAACTCGCAAAACTCTCAGCTTTTCCCAACTGCGAAATTACTCGCATGATTGGGGACGATATCCGTCCGACTGCCCTATTATCTCAACTGACTCCCCCCTTAATGCCAGGGGTGATTGTCAAAGAACATCGTCGCAATCGTTGGGCGATTTGTAAACTGCAAAAACAGGGATTAGCATCGTATCCCATCACCGTTCAAGATGCTTGGGGAGAATCGGCAACCTATTGCTTTTTTCCCAGCCTAGATGGCATTTTGGCGATCGCCTCAGCGGGATTTGCCTTAAAATGTCCTGATAATGAAGAATTTTGGTGTATTTAACCCATGCCTTATAGTCTTGTATTTAACTTCGTTCCCGAAACCCTAATCCCCCCTGACTACGCCACCGGACGACATCTCAATGCCCTATTTATCACGGCAGTTAACGCCGTCGATCCGGAGTTGGCGACGACTCTCCATGACCAAAAAACAACCAAAGCTTTTACCAGTTCTCCCCTGCAAAAACTGCCCCCGAGTCGTCGTGACTCTCCCCCTCAAGTCCCAGCAATTCTCAAAGCACAATATCAGCATCCCATTGCTGCCCAAACCCCCTGTTGGTGGCGAGTATCGCTGCTAGATGACCAACTGTTTGGGCGACTCAGCCAGTTATGGCTCAATCTCAATCCCCGGCAACCTTGGCATTTGGGGGCAGCCAATTTGCATATCACCAGTATCCTAGGCACGCCGCAATCAACTCAACCTTGGGCTAATGCTTGTTCTTATCAGGAACTCTATGAAACAGCGTCTGATTCCAATCGGCGGCTAAATTTTCAGTTGGCGACTCCTGTGGCATTTCGTCAGCAGAAATATGACACATCCTTACCTACCCCTGAGTCGGTGTTTCGCAGTTTGCATAACTCCTGGAAACGGTATAGTGGCATTGAATTAACGGGGTTTTCTACGGACAATATTTTTCCTTGTTACTTCGATATTCGCACCGACATTCTAGATTTTGAATTTCGTAAAAAAGGGAAGTCTGGCAAGTTTATTGGGGCAGTGGGTCGCATTGATTTCCGAATTTTAGGCGATGTGGAACCAGCCACCATTAAGGCGTTGAACACGCTCAGTAACTATGCCCTTTACTGTGGAGTTGGACGCAAAACCAGTATGGGAATGGGCATGACATTAGCAGTTTCGTCTCGGAGGTCATGATGTTAGAAATTCCAATTGCGGCGTTGAATCACTATGCCTATTGTCCCCATCGCTGTTGGCGCATGTTTTGCGCCGGGGAGTTTGTGGACAATGTCTATACCGTGGAAGGGACTACTTGGCATCAACGGGTGCATACAGTAGGTGAGGGATTTCGTGAAGAAGCCTGGCAGGTGCGTGGAATTTGGTTGAGTTCCCAACGCTACGGCTTAGTAGGAAAAGCGGATTTAGTGGAGTCCGAGAAGGGGGAGTTGTATCCCGTGGAGTACAAACGGGGGAAGCAGAATCCTTGGGAAAACGATGATTTACAAGTCTGTGCGCAAGGGTTGTGTTTGGAGGAGATGACGGGAACCCCAGTGCGCAAGGGGTATGTGTATTCCTTGCAGTCTCGGCGGCGGCGGGAGGTGGAGTTGTCGCCACAGTTACGGGAGACGGCGATCGCCACCCTGGAGGCAGTTCGAGAACTCCTCACCACGGGGGACTGTCCCCCAGCCGTCTATGAGAAACGGTGTCGTGGCTGTAGTTTGTTCGATCGCTGTCTCCCTCAGGCGGAGACGAAGATGGCCCGCTATCGAGAAGTCTAATTCGTACATATATAAGGAGAATCGGTCATGGGTACGATGTATGTGATTCAGGAAGATGTCTTTTTGGGCAAGTTGGATGAACGCTTGCAGATTAAGCATCGGGGGGAACGACTGGTGGATGTTCCTCTGTTGAAATTGCAGGGCGTGGTGGTGTTGGGACGGGCCACGGTGTCCCCCTCGGTGGTGGATGTGTTACTCGAACGCAATATCCCCTTGAGTTTTCTGACGCGCTATGGCAAATATCGGGGACGGTTAGAACCGGAGGTGACGCGCAATATCTTTGTCCGTCGGGGACAATGGACAGCGGCGGGAGACACGGCTACGTCCCTGGTGGCGGTACGGGGGTTTGTGCGCGGGAAGTTGAAGAACTATCGTAGTTTGTTGCAACGGAAGCAGCGGGATAGCGATAGATTGGATGTGACGGGGGCGATTTCTCAGTTGGAGGGGGCGATCGCCGCGTTACCCCGAACCCCCACCATTGAACAGTTACGAGGCTATGAGGGGGCTGGCAGTGCGGCCTATTTTGGAGTGTTCAACCAACTTCTGCAAGGAACGCCCTTTGAGTTTACCCATCGCAATCGCCGTCCGCCGAAAGATCCGGTGAACTCCTTACTGAGTTTGGGCTATGCCCTGTTGCGCCATGATGTTCAGAGTGCCTTGAACATTGTCGGCTTTGACCCCTATTTAGGGTATCTGCACACGGAACGCTACGGTCGTCCCTCTTTGGCGTTGGATGTGATGGAGGAGTTTCGGCCTTTGGTGGTGGATGCCATGGTGTTGAGTCTGCTGAAGAAGCCCAACGGCTTGAGTTTGGGAGATTTTGAGCAAGAACCGTTAAATGGGGCAGTTTCCCTGACAGAAGACGGGTTAAAGCGATTTTTACGAGCCTATGAGGAGAAAAAGCAGTCGGAGTTTAAGCATCCGGTGATGGGGCGCAAATGCACGTATCAGGAGGCGTTTGAGATTCAGGGACGACTCTTGGCGAAGTTCTTGATGGGGGAGATTGAGTCCTATCCGCCGTTGGTGTTGCGTTAGGGAGATGAGGAACCATGCACGTGGTCGTTTGCTACGATATTTCTGAGAACAAGCGCCGGACGAAGATTCATAAGATTCTCAAGTCCTATGGTGAGTGGATGCAGTTCAGTGTCTTTGAGTGTGATTTGACGGAGATGCAGTATGCGCGCTTGCGGGGACGACTCGAACGCTTGATTCAGCCGGAGACGGACAATATCCTCTTCTATTTTCTCAGGGGCAAGCACCAGGGAACAGTGGAACGGATTGGTTGTCCCCCACCGATGGATACGACGGTCTTCTTTTGTTAAGGAATGTTACGGTTTGCGCGAGAGGGTAGCTGTATGAACGAGGCACTACTGAAAATGGGCTGGATAGCTGATGGGGTCTGGGTTTCGGGCATTTCACGGCTAGGGGGGTCTCGCGCAAACTCTGTAATGCTTATGGGGTGGTCGTTTTGGGGTTTTCGATTCAGGGCTGAGGTTGCCCGTTTGGGGCGATCGGTGTTATTCTTGGGGGGTCTCGCGCAAATGAACCTTGAAAACCGCATAGTGTCAGGGTTCTGGAAGGGAGGCCTCGCAATCCCCTAAAATTCCTTTGAGGAATTGAAAC
>SMDP01000024.1:5183-31942 GCA_012911965.1 Geitlerinema sp. P-1104 | reverse complement strand
AAACAGACCGCCTCGCTCAAGCAGAGCAACGAAGAGCTGAGGAAGAGCAACGAAGAGCTGAGGAAGAGCAACGAAGACGCGAGGACGCAGCACAAGCAAAGACTGAACGAGCTGAGGAGAGAGAACGAGCGACTCGCCGCGCTCGAATCGAAGCTCGATGCCGTGCTGCCGAAATCCGTTTCCAATTAGACCCGAGTTTGGCCAATCGTCGGGCGTTAGAGGCCATCTTGGCCGTTTTACTCGAATATGGTGAGACGTTGTAGACCTTAGGGTTGTTGTTTCATCGGTTGATTCACCTTCATGACCATCACTGTAGATGTAACCCAAGGATGCGATCGCCTCGATCGCATCCTTTCCCAAAATCTCAAAGACCTTTCACGATCGCGCATCCAGCAGCTCATCGAACAGAACTGTGTCTCGGTTAATGGAGAACCCTGTCTCTCCAAAAAGCTGAAAGTCCAAGTAGGCGATCGCCTCACCATTGATATTCCTCCACCTGAACCCTTAGACATCCAACCCCTAGAGATGGCGTTGGATATCCTCTACGAAGATGACCAACTCCTAATTGTCAATAAACCCGCCGGATTGGTGGTACATCCCGCCCCTGGACATTACAACGACACTCTCGTGAATGCTCTGCTCGCCCATTGTGGCGATCGCCTCTCAGGGATTGGCGGCGTTCAGCGTCCCGGCATTGTCCACCGTCTCGATAAAGACACCACCGGGGCGATCGCCATTGCCAAGAGCGATCGCGCCCATCAGCATTTACAGGCCCAAATCCAAGCCAAAACCGCCCGTCGCGAGTATCTCGGGATTGTCTATGGTTCCCCCAGTCAGTCCTCAGGAACCATCAACCGTCCCATTGCCCGTCATCCCGTCGATCGCAAAAAGATGGCGATCGTTCCCGAAGAAGAAGGTGGCCGCGTTGCCGTGACTCATTGGAACGTCCAGGAAGCCCTAGGAAACTACAGTCTAGTGCATTTTCGTCTTGAAACCGGTCGCACCCACCAAATTCGCGTCCACAGCGCCTCCATGGGGCATTCCATTGTCGGAGACCCTCTCTATGGTTCTGGTCGTTCCCTAGGAGTCAACCTTCCCGGCCAAGCTCTCCACGCCTGGAAACTGACCTTAGAGCATCCCCAATCGGGAGACATCATCGAGGCGATCGCCCCCCTCCCCCCCCATCTCGAAAAACTGCTGCAAGTCCTCAAACGCCGCCGCTAAAGTCCCCCTATTGCCTAGGGCGACCACAAGGGTACGCCCCTACCTGGTTCTCTGCCTATTGACTACTGCCTATTGCCTAGGGCGTCCACAAGGGCGCGCCCCTACGTCTTTTCTGTTCCCCGTTCCCTGTTCCCTCCCCCTAAAAAACAGCGACCGACAATCACTCATCTAAGAGCAATCATCAGTCGCTGTTATTCCAGTCAAACTGTAACAGTCAAACCAGATTAGCGACGGGGAACCGCAGCCATGTAGTTGAGGTTTTGAACCGAAGGACGAGGTGTTGACGGTTGTCCCGAAGACACAGCCCGAGCCATGCCGAGGAACCGTTCGGGATTGCCCTCGGTGGGTTGCTTCTCTTGAGGACGGAAGCGACGCACAGCATTCTGCCAAACAATCTGGGGGAAGCCCAGTTGATTACGGTGGTACGCACCATAACGGGGAGTTTTCAGATTAAAGGGCGTTTCACCCATAGCCCGCTGAGGCAGATTGCGACGGCGTTGGAAGGGCACAATCGTATCGCCGAAGTTTTCCAGGTATTCGTCGCTGTTGAGGAGTTCATCCACAAAGCCTTCAACACCTTTGTTGGCAATCACGATCGACCAAGCGATTTTTTCACGCTCGCTGTAGACATCCCGTCCAAGAACCCGTTGCACGCAGAGTTCAGCAAAACGGTAGTTGCTGTTGGTCTCAAAGTTGCGACGGCGGAACGGATCCGACAGCAGCAAACCGCGAATGAACTGACGCATCGTAATGCGCTCATCCTTGAGTTGAGACTCTAAAAAGGTCTGACGGTTGCTTTTGAGGATTTGGTGTTCGCTATAAATCTGACGGTATGCCGCCCAGATGAACTCGTCGATGTCCGAACCTGTGGGCAGGTTTTCCGTATCGAACACATAGGGATCTTCGTCGCCAGGAACTACGTATCCCGCGACACGCACGTTCTGGCTTTTCGGCGTGTAACTGAGTAAGGGAAGTGCCACGTTAATATCTCCGTAAGCTTAAAGGGTTTGCTATTTGTGGACTAGTCAACCTTTAGATTAGGGGATTGGCTTCAACCCAGTCTCATTTTTATGAACGTCAGCAACAATTTTTAACACTCAACGTAAAGAAAATTTACGATTTGCCGCTTTGGGTTGTCAGGTGATCGCCTTTACCCATCATGGCTGGTCCTACCAACCCAACAGAGAATAGAAGCTCTGACTCGCCTCTTCTCCCGCCTCAGGAATCCCACTCATCTCAGGCTCAGAGGTATCCACACGACTCTCAGTGCAGAACGTTGCCGTATTGAAGCCGCCAAACCGTTTCACCGTGCTTGTGCGCATCCGTACCCCAGGGCTGGGAAACCAAAACCGTTCTACTGAACTCATGGTTTCATACTCTGTAATTAAACTCATTCCTCCGTCATCATCCAACTCATAACGCCCAGCCACAGGGACTTTTTCCGCATAGCCCCGTTCCCGTAACATCTTGCCCTGACGGGGGTTGTCGGCATCTGGGACAATAGCAAACACCGTTGAACCAGCATGATTTTCATCATTGTCACGATCCCATTGCATCGAACCGTTCCAGCGGACAAATGCTCCCCCAGAGGCGGTTTTGGGGTCAATCTCGTACATTTGGCAAATCTCCACCACCCGAGGATCTTCGGGGGGGAGGGTTTCCACGAAAATTTCTGAGCCGCCTAGTTCAGCACGGCGGAAGGGCAGATGATGGGTGGTTCTTTGAGAATGCCAAGTTCCAGCACTCTGCTTAAAGAACTCCATCGCGTCAGCGGGAATCACTGGATTGGTTTCAGTCATGGGGGTTTGCGTCATAACGGGGTGACTCTCTACGTGGGTTTACAATTGCCACAATTCCTTCCAATGTTTAATGATTAGGGGGTCGTCCGGCAAGAGGTGAACCCCGGCCTTAGCCGAACTTGACGCTTCTCAACTATCCTTTGATAATCATCAAGTGTTAACCAGAGCCGATTTTATGACCTCCACCTCCACCAATAAACCTGCCTGGGCCGGCGAAGACTGGCTCTCTCGCCTCGTCAACCAACTCATCGCCACCCCCCTGCTGTACCGACTCATGAAACAGCAAGCGCGACGGGTGTTGATTAAAACCGCTGAAAAAAACGGCGTTCCCTGGCGCGATCGCGTCGCCGAACTCGATACTGAGGAACTTCGAGGGAGTTTAGCCCGTATTACCAACCCTAACCTCACCTATCCCGATTATTACCAAGTTCCTTTCCACGCCTATGATGCCGGGAATCTTTGCTGGTTGGCGGCCCTAGAAGCCGAACCCGCCACCCAATCCATGGCCCTACGGGTTTGGAAAGGGGAATCTCTCACCTCCGAGTCCGCCCAACAGCGACTGCGCCACTCCTTCCTAGAGGCGATCGCCCCTCATCTGCCCCAAACCATGCAAAACGTCCTCGATGTGGGCTGTTCCATCGGCATTTCCACAGAATTTCTCCATCAATACCTACAAACTCGTCAATCCCAGCCCATTGAGACCGTTGGCTTAGACTTATCCCCCCATATGCTAGCCGTCGCCCAACAGCGAGACCAAACCCAGCAGATTAGCCAATGGGTGCATGGCAATGCCGAAGCCACCGACTTCCCCGACAACAGTTTTGATGTCATTAGCCTCCAGTTTGTCCTGCACGAACTGCCGCGCCAAGCCACGAGCGCCATTTTCCGGGAAATGCGACGCATCTTGCGCCCCGGTGGACTCCTGGCGATCGTTGACAACAACCCCAAATCTGACGTCATCCAAAATCTGCCACCAGCCCTATTCGTTCTCATGAAAAGTACCGAGCCGTGGAGCGATGATTACTACACCTTCAACGTCGAAGAAGCTTTAAACCAAGCCGGTTTGCAGCATATTGAGACAATTCCCACCGATCCCCGTCACCGAACCCTCATCGCCCGGCAAGTTGATTGACGGGAGACCGGAACAGCGTCTATGATAAAAGGCTGCAACGTAACGAGGCAGCTATGAAGGGTCAACAAATCATTCAGGCGATCGAATCTGAGTATCTCAAATCCGATCTGCCCAAACTCTATGTCGGGGACACCGTCCGCGTGGGTGTCGTCATCCAAGAAGGGGGTAAAGAGCGGGTTCAGCCCTACGAGGGAACCATTATTGCCATGCGTAATGGTGGCATTAACGAAACCGTCACCGTTCGCCGCGTCTTCCAAGGCGTTGGTGTAGAGCGGGTGTTCCTCCTCCATTCTCCTAGAATCAGTTACATAAATGTCGTGCGTCGGGGTAAAGCCCGCCGTGCCAAACTGTACTATCTGCGCGATCGCGTGGGTAAAGCCACCCGCCTCAAACAGCGTTTTGACCGGCCCATCGCCAAAGCTGGCAAGTAACCGAAGTCTGGCTCAGTCCTGGGGACGAGGGGTAACATTCAAAAAAAATCCCCAAATCGTTCCCAAGCGCACACCACTCGTGATATACTCAGTAAGAAGAGGTTCAACGTCTGAACCAGACGAGATGCGCTCTTAGTTCAGTTGGTAGAACGCAGGTCTCCAAAACCTGATGTCGGGGGTTCGAGTCCTCCAGGGCGCGTTGAACCCTTTCAACTTCTTGAAAAGACGCTTAACCCGAAAGCTTGACGACAACATTCCTCACACCGGGAATGGTTCAGCTTTCGGGTGAGCGTTGTCTGATGTAAGGCATGGATCGACCCCGAGCCTCAGCATTTCCTGACTACAAACCAACTCGAAGCACACAGTCGGCTAAGTTCAGCCCAGACTGGAGTCCGTCCCCAAGAGGTTAACCGTTGTGGCGAAGAAAAAAGAAGCCAATCTGCAACAGACGAGTTCAAAGTTCGATCCGATCAAGTTCCTTCAAGAAGCCAAAGAGGAACTCTCTAAGGTCGTCTGGCCCTCAAGACAGCAAGTCATTAGCGAGTCCGTCGCCGTCTTGTTAATGGTTGTTCTTCTCGCGAGTGCCATCTACTTAGTCGATAACCTGTTCGGTTGGGCTGCACAACAAATATTCTGATGACATTTTCATCGAACCAATCCTATGAATCCGATGCTCCCTGGGACGATAACGACTCAGATGAGCGTCAAGATACTCACCAAGAGTCTCAACTGCCCCGCGCCCGTTGGTATGCGGTGCAGGTGGCTTCTGGCTGCGAAAAGCGAGTCAAAGCCAACATCGATCAACGGAAAGAAACCTTAGACGTTGCCGATCGCATCCTACAGATTGCAATTCCACAAACCCCCGCCGTCAAAGTGCGTAAAGACGGTGCCAGACAGAGCATTGAAGAAAAAGTCTTTCCTGGCTACGTTCTTATTCAAATGCGTATGGATGACGAAGTCTGGCAGGTTGTCAAAAACACCCCCAATGTGATTAACTTTGTCGGGGCAGAGCAGAAGCGGCGCTATGGACGCGGACGGGGTCACGTCAAACCCATGCCCCTCAGTCCATCAGAAGTCGAGCGTATCTTCAAACAGACCGGAGAACAAGAACCAGTCGTCAAAATTGACATGGATACCGGCGATAAAATCGTCGTCTTGTCCGGGCCCTTTAAAGACTTCGAAGGGGAAGTCATTGAAGTCAGCCCTGAGCGCAGCAAACTCAAAGCCTTGCTGTCTATCTTTGGGCGCGATACCCCTGTAGAATTAGAGTTCAACCAAGTCGAAAAACAGAGTTAAAGTTAATCATCAATGGCTAAAAAAGTAGTTGCGCTCATCAAGCTCGCCATTCCGGCGGCTAAAGCGAATCCTGCGCCTCCCATTGGTCCCGCTTTGGGTCAGCATGGCGTCAATATCATGCAGTTCTGCAAAGAATATAACGCCAAGACTGCCGAACAAGCCGGAACCATCGTTCCCGTTGAGATCTCCGTTTACGAAGATCGCAGTTTCACCTTCATTCTCAAAACCCCTCCAGCCTCCGTCTTAATCAAAAAGGCCGCTGGAATTGAGAAAGGCTCCGGAGAACCCAACCGCAGCCAAGTCGGCAGCATTGGCCGGGAACAACTGCGCGAAATTGCCGAAACCAAAATGCCCGACCTCAACGCCAACGACATCGAGGCGGCCATGAAAATCATCGAGGGAACGGCACGCAATATGGGTGTTAAAATCGAGGGCTAACCCCTCGAACTGGAGCCCCCTTTGAGTCTCCCTAACCCCATCCACCTACCCAAGTAAGAACCCATTTGAATGGGGGAGAAGTGTGTCACTTCGCTAGCCACCCCACTGACTATCATGACCAGAAAACTCTCACGTCGATTGCGGGAACTCCATCAAAAAGTAGAGGAGCGTCCCTACGAACCCACCGAAGCCCTCAAACTCCTCAAAGAGACGGCAACGGCCAAGTTCCCCGAATCCGCAGAAGCTCATATTCGTCTGGGAATTGACCCCAAATATAGCGACCAACAACTGCGGACCACAGTCGCCCTACCCAAAGGAACCGGGCAAACCATCCGCGTTGCCGTGATTGCTCGCGGTGAGAAAGTCCAAGAAGCCGCCAACGCCGGAGCTGACGTCTATGGTTCCGAAGAACTCATCCAAGAAATCCAACAAGGTCGCCTCGACTTCGACCTGTTGATCGCTACCCCTGATATGATGCCCCAGGTGGCCAAACTCGGTCGCGTTCTCGGTCCCAAAGGCTTGATGCCCTCACCCAAAGGGGGAAGCGTCACCACCGACTTAGAACAGGCCATTTCCGAGTTCAAAGCTGGTAAACTAGAATTTCGGGCCGATCGCACCGGCATCGTCCACGTGATGTTCGGCAAAGTAGACTTTTCGGTTGAAGACCTGTTAGTCAACCTCAAGGCGCTCCAAGACTGTATCGAGCGCAACCGTCCCGCTGGAGCCAAAGGACGCTACTGGCGTAGCATCTATGTCTCCTCGACCATGGGACCCTCCGTAGAAGTGGATGTCAACGCTCTACGGGACTTAAAAATGGCGGACTTGCTGGCTTAAGACCCACTTAAACTCCGTCATAGCACTGGGGAGCCTTTTCTCCCCAGCCGCAACCGAGCCAAAATTAACCCAGTAAATCCAGATACGAAACAGATTGGCTGAACTGAATAAGCTCTCAACCAGAGACAGCAGGGGCGTTCAGCGCGTAATGTCCTGCCGAGGTCAAGAGTGTGGAGGGCGCTTGATGCGTCCCCCAACACTTCCCTCGGCATCTCAACCGGGGGCTTTTTGTGGAGGGAGGGAGGGGGGTCAGTTGAGCCAATTGCATCCAACCCAAAAACGACCCAAGTTTACGGGTGACAGTTTGGGAAGTTCTCAAGGGGGTTTCTCAACTGAGTGAATGCCCAGCAAATAAGGAGGTGAGTCCGATTGGGCAGAACATTAGAAAACAAAAAAGCGATCGTCGCTGAACTCAAGGAAACACTGAGCGAATCTCAGCTTGCTGTAGTCATTGACTACAAAGGGCTATCCGTCGCCCAGATGACTGACTTACGCGGACGACTTCGGGAAACCGACGCTGTCTGTAAGGTGACCAAAAACACCCTAATGCGCATTGCCGTAGAAGGGGATGAAAACTGGGAACCGATGAGCGAATTCCTCGAAGGATCTTCGGCATTTCTATTCGCCAAAGATGACTTCGGGACGGCCATTAAAGCCTACCAAGCCTTTCAGAAAGACACCAAAAAAACCGAACTCCGGGGTGGTGTTTTAGAAGGGCAAAAGCTTAGTGCTGATGATGTCAAAGCCCTAACCGAACTGCCGACCAAGGAAGAGCTTATTGCGCGCATTGCCGCAGCAATCAACTCCATCCCGACCAAACTGGCAGTGGGCACCAACGCTGTACCGAAAAAACTTGCCGTGGGTATCAAAGAGGTTCCCGCTTCTTTGGTTCGCGCTGTCAAAGCAGTGTCCGAAAAAGAACAATAAATCACCACAAGTTTTGTGGTCTTTATTGGCAATTCACGAACGTCCAACAACTTATTTATCCCAACGGAGTGTTATTCCATGTCTGAACAAACCGATCAAATTCTGGAACAGCTAAAATCCCTGTCTCTGTTAGAGGCCTCTGAACTCGTCAAACAAATCGAAGAAGCCTTCGGTGTTGACGCATCTGCTTCCGCTGGTGGCGGCATGATGATGATGGCCCCCGGCATGATGGCTGGTGGTGCAGCGGCGGCTGAGGAAGAAGAAGAGAAAACCGAATTCGACGTGATTCTCGAAGAAGTTCCTGCCGACAAGAAAATCGCCGTCCTCAAAGTTGTGCGTGGTCTGACCGGACTTGGCCTGAAAGAAGCCAAAGAAATGGTCGAAAGCACGCCTAAAGCCATCAAAGAAGCTGTGGCCAAAGATGCAGCTGAAGATGCTAAGAAACAAATCGAAGAAGCCGGCGGAAAAGTCTCCGTTAAATAATCGCTTAGTCCATCGATTCGTTTCTTTAAAAAAAGCGGGGTGTTGTTTAGGCAACACCCCGCTTTCTTATACAATTTTCTGACTTTCTCGTTCCTTGGCTCTGCCAAGGAATGCTCCCCTGGAGGCTCTGCCTCCCGTATTCAGGCGGTAGAGCCTCCCACAGTCCTCGCGTCATGCTTCAGCACACGAAGAGGACACGAGGAGTAGAGGAGCTTCTAGGACGCCGCTCGTGCTGTGGGACGAGTCCGACGACGACGGTTGCGGTTACGTTTTTCCGCATCCAAGGTGGTTTTCGGCGTTTCTGCATCCTTCTGCACCGAAGTATTGCTCGATTTTTCAGCTTGAGGAGTCGGCTTCGGAGTGGCCTTGGCCGGTTTGCGGCTACCGGAACGACCCCGGCCATTACTAGAGTGACTCGTGACCAAACTATCAGTGCTTTGAGTCTCGGGCTGATAATCAGCATCAGCCGGCGGCTGGAACATGAAGACTAACAGAGGATCACACCGTAACTCCCGGCGAATGGTGCGACGCAACTCCCGTTCTAAGCGAGATTTCAGACCTGACCAATCAACCGAAACGCTGCCGTTGTCTGAGTTGTTGTAATGATCCCAACGGTCTTCGAGGATCGTCTGTAGAGTTTCTGAGACTTTTTCCTGTAAGTATTGGTCTTCAACTCCCGTTGCCACACCGCGAATATAGACTTCGGGGTTCGAGACTAACTTGCCATCCCAACCCACCGCAGCGGCCGTGGTAACGACTCCATCCTCTGCCAATTGCTGACGTTCTTTGAGAACCTTGTCTTGAACTGTTCCCGAGTGGGAGGAGTCCACCAGCTCGATACCAGCCTGGACATTGCCCCCTAGGGAGATGCTCTCGGGACGTAGTTCGACCACATGACCGTTGTCGATAATCAGCATATTCTCGGCCGGAACTCCCATCATTTGAGCCGTTTGCGAATGTTTAATCAACATCCGGTGCTCACCATGAACGGGAACAAAGAACTTGGGCCGGGTGAGGGCTAACATCAATTTATGGTCTTCCTGGCAACCATGGCCCGAAACATGAATCCCTTGATGGCGACCATAAATAACGTTGGCTCCCTGCATCATCAGACGGTCAATGGTGTTGACCACAGAAATGGTGTTGCCGGGGATGGGATTGGCAGAAAAGACGATGGTGTCGCCGGGTTTAACCTGAATCTGGCGATGCTCACGACGAGAGATGCGGCTCAGGGCTGCCATGGGTTCTCCTTGGGAGCCAGTCGTGAGAATCAGAACATCTTTATCGGCGAGGTTGCGGATTTCTTGAATGGACTTAAATAGACTGTCGTCACATTTGACGTAGCCTAGGTTGCGGGCATGGGAGATGACATTGAGCATCGATCGCCCCACGACGGCGACGGAACGCCCATGTTTCTGAGCCAAGTCCAAAATCATATTGACTCGATGCACCGATGAGGCAAAGGTGGTGACCATCAGTCGTCCTTCGGCCTGAGAAAAGACACGGTCGAGATTGGGATAGACTGACCGTTCTGAGGGGCAAAGTCCCGGGGTTTCGGCGTTGGTGGAGTCACTAAACAGGCAGAGAACGCCCTTCTCGCCATATTCGGCTAGCCGTTGCACATCGAAGTTTTCACCATCGACGGGGGTATGGTCAAACTTGAAGTCACCGGTAAAGACGACCACACCAACGGGGGTAGTCACCGCTAGGGTGAAGCTATCGGCCATTGAGTGGGTGTTGCGGATAAACTCAAAGGAGAAATGCTCCCCTAGGGTGATGGTATCCCGAGGTTGAACGGTGCGCAGTTCGGTTTTATTGCGTATCCCGGCTTCATCGAGTTTGCCCCCTAGGAGTGCTAGGGCCAGGCGGGGACCATAAATCACGGGGATGTCAAACTGTTTCAGGTGATAGGGAATGCCGCCAATGTGGTCTTCATGGCCGTGCGTGACCACCATTCCTTTGATTTTATGGGCGTTTTCCTTGAGATAGGCAATGTCGGGTAAGACAATGTTGACCCCGTGCATGGCATCGGTGGGAAAGGCTAAGCCACTGTCCACCAGGACAATTTCGTCTTCATATTCAAAGACACAGGTGTTTTTGCCGATTTCATGCAAGCCACCTAAGGGAATGACTTTTAAGGGAGAGGATTGGTCCCCTCCGTTTTGTGAAGGAGCAGATTGGCTTTTACGAGAACGGATTTGTTTAGAAGGCATGGGTTTATTCATGATGTAACAACTAGCTTTTGACGGTAAATCGATGTAACGGCTATCCAACTGTGCCTAGGACAAGGGTTGCTGTCGCCTAGACCGTTGAGTGTGAGGATAAAACTGGGGGAAATCTGTAATGGGGCAGGGATGGCATGACAAGTAAGGGAATGAGCACTGACCCTGGATGGCCATCACTGGGGCAAAACCCTCTCCGATTGCTCGGGGAGACGTGGTGGAGAGACGCGAGGGGCTAATGTAGGAGGTTGAGTTGTTTGAGAACAGCTTGAATCGACTGAATAACAGACTCGGGTGCGTCGCAAAGGGGCGATCGCGTTCCCCCAACCTCCCAGCCTAACTGTTGGAGTGCCGATTTGAGGGGGATAGGATTAGTGGTCAAAAACAGGGCCTTAAACAAGGGCATTAACTGTAAATGAATGGCGGTGGCTTCGGCGTTTCGCCCTGCTTCAAAGGCTTGAATCATCTCCTGAAGGCGATCGCCCACCAAATGACTGGCCACACTCACCACTCCTTTCCCCCCAACTGACAAGAGAGGCAAGGTTAAGGAGTCATCTCCCGAATAGATAGCAAAGTCCGGATTCGTCAGACGGCGAATTTCGCTGGCTCGCTCCAGACTGCCACTAGCTTCCTTAATGGCGACCACATTCGGAAGTTCCGCCAAGCGGGCCACGGTTTCCGCTTCCAAGTTAACCCCAGTTCGTCCGGGGATGTTGTACAGCATCAGCGGAAACTCAGGACAGGCCTCGGCAATGGCGCGGAAGTGGCCATAGAGTCCAGCTTGAGGGGGTTTGTTGTAATAGGGAACCACTTGTAACGAGGCATCTAAGCCCAGCGCCGAGGCTTTCTGGGTAGCTTGGATTGCCTCATGGGTTGAGTTAGACCCCGTCCCTGCCATTACCTTAGCACCGGTCTGGCGGATAGCACTTTGAACCACTTGGAAGAGTTCGTATTCTTCATCCCAAGTCAGCGTCGGAGACTCTCCTGTGGTTCCACAGACTAGGATGGTGTCTGTACCTTGGTTAACCAAGTGAAGCGCCAACTTTTCAACTAACTCATAGTTGACCGCGCCATCCGGGTGAAATGGCACAATCATGGCAGTGACAACTCGTCCAAAATCGATCACGCAATCCCCCTCACTGCTGTACGCGGCTAGACGACAACGGTGCCGAGGAGATATCCTCCCCCTCACGGCTGAGTAACTCAGCAATCTGCACCGCATTCAGGGCAGCGCCTTTACGGATTTGGTCTCCACTCAGCCAGAGTTCTAAACCACAGGGATGGGACAGATCCTGACGGATGCGGCCCACCAGAACCGCATCCTGGCCCGAGGCATCCATGGGCATGGGGAAGTAGTTGCTCTGCCAGTTTTCCCGTAGCATCACCCCAGGGGCTTGGTTTAAGAGTTTACAGGCCCGGTCCCGAGGGAAGGGCTGATCAAACTCCAGATTAATCGCCTCTGAGTGGGCCCGCAGTACGGGAACCCGTACACAGGTGGCTGTGATGGCCAGTTCCGGCTCGTTGAAAATTTTACGAGTCTCGTTGACCATCTTCATCTCTTCTTGGCAGTAGCCCCCTTCTGAGATTGGAGAATTATGGGGGAAGAGGTTAAAGGCCAAGGGATAGGGTAACACCGACGGGGTGGGATCTTCGCCATTGAGAATGGCTTGAGCTTGGGTTTTCAGCTCTTCCATGGCCCGGGCTCCAGCCCCACTGGCAGACTGATAGGTGGAGACAACGATACGGCGAATCGGCTGCACCTGATGTAACGGGTAAATAGCAACTGCCATCAAAATGGTGGTGCAGTTGGGGTTAGCGATGATGCCCTGATGTTGGAGAGCCGCCTCTGGGTTAACTTCTGGAACCACAAGCGGCACTTGAGGGTCCATGCGATAGGCACTGGAGTTGTCGATCGCCACAGCACCGGCTTCCACGGCTTGGGGAAGCCACTGTTTTGAGGTGGAGCCTCCGGCGGAGGCTAACACCAAATCAATGTCCTTAAAACAGCCGTCAGCGACTGCTTCTACGGCGAGAGATTCACCGCGAAAGGAAACTGTTTTGCCTGCTGAGCGGGGAGAGGCCAGCAGCTTAAGCTGGGATAAGGGAAAATTGCGGCGCTCTAGCAATTCAATTAGCTCAGTACCGACTGCGCCAGTGGCACCGAGAATGGCAACTCGATAGGACTTGGGCAAGTTTCAGATCCTCCTCATTCTTAAATAGTGTCTTAGCTGGGTTCCGTGTTGATTCCGTAACGGTTTGTCTGACGGTTTGTATAAGGGGCGCTCCCGGACTCAGCAACTTGGTTGGCCCGGTGGGGGCTTGCCATCTGAGTCCATCAGCAAATAGGTTTTGAATATAACCGATGATCATCTCATCGACAGCCACGATAGCAGAGTTAGCTATTCAGCGCAATGGGGCGTTGTCCGACTGCCCCGGTGGGCCTTCCCTCGGCTGTCTTGTGGCATCCTGGAACGGATGACCTAGATCTAGGATAGCGCAGATTCGAGGTTGGGTTCAGATCGGCGATCGATGTTCACAACAGCAGTTCAGTATTAGGTTAGACTAGATTGGATTGCCTCGCTTGTTGTTAAGGACAACGTACAGCCGCAGCGGTCTGCGCCACTGCTGAGCAACAGCAGCGCGATTGGTCGTTCTGAATCGTGACAACAGATCGAGACGCCGCGTTTTAACGTCGTTCTCGGGCGTCAGGAGATCGCCCGCGTGATGGACGATCATCTCATATCAACAGGCAGCAAACTCTACTCACATTACCACTAGAATCAAACAGTCAAGCAAGGCATGAAAGTAACCCAGGAAAAGCTTCCCGCATCCCAAATTGCTCTGGAGATCGAAATTCCTTCGGAGATTTCCCAGAAAACCTACGATCGCACGTTGCAAAAATTCACACAAGCGGCGAACATTCCAGGATTCCGTAAAGGTAAAGTTCCCCAACAGATCCTCGTCAAGCGTCTCGGCAGTGAGCGCATCAAAGCTGCCGCCCTCGAAGACAGCATTGAAGATAGCCTCAAGCAGGCCATTGACCAAGAAAACCTCAATGTTCTTGGCAACTACACCCTGCGAACTCCGGTTGAAGAGCTGATTCAACAGTTCACCCCCGGTCATCCTCTAACCTTCTCCATTGCCGTTGACGTTCCCCCTGAGGCCAGCGTTAGCAACTACGAAGGACTCGAAATCACCGCCGAAGAAGTGGTCTATGACCCGGCGCAAGTGGATGCATTCTTTGAAGAACAACGGCTCGAACAGGCTAATTTAATTCCTGTCGAAGATCGCGCCGCTCAACTCGGGGATGTTCTCACCGTTGATTACGAAGGAAAACTGCTTCCCCAAGACGGCGAAGGGGAACCGGAACCCTTCCCCGGTGGTAGCGCCGAAGATACCCAAGTCGAACTCAATGAAGGCCGCTTCATTGAAGGATTCGTCGAAAACATTGTCGGGATGACGATTGACGAAACCAAATCCTTTGAGGTCAAATTCCCCGAGGACTATCCCAACGAAGAACTGGCGGGTCAAGGGGCCATCTTCACCGTCACCGTCAAAGACATCAAAACGCGGGAATTGCCCGAACTCGATGATGATTTTGCTCAAACCATCAGTGACTTCGACACGATGGCAGAACTGCGGGAGTCCATCGAAAATCGCTTCAAAGAAGAAGCCGAAGAGAAAACCAAGAGCAACATCGACGCCGCGCTGCTGAAGATGATGGAAACCTGTATTGAGGTAGAACTCCCTGAGACCCTCATTAAACAGGAAGTGGATTACATGCTGACCCAGACGGCGATGCAGTTGCAGCAGTACGGCATGGACATCCGCAGTCTCTATAATGAGGAGAATATGGCCGAGATGCGGGAACGCTCTCGTCCTGAGGCGATCGCTCAACTCAAACAAGACCTAGCCCTGGAAAAAATCGCCGAACTCCAGGATATCGATCCGAGTGAGACGGAGAAAGACGAGCGAGCCACCGAGATTCGTGAGCAACTGAGCGATCGCGAGATCGACGAGGAACGCTTGCAGGGATTTGTTGAAAAAGATCTCCTTTCTAAGAAAGCCCTCGACTGGCTGCGAGAACGCGCTAAGATCGAGCTAGTTCCCGAAGGTAGTTTATCCAAACCGGATGACGCTGCTGAGGAAACAGCAGACCATGACACCGATGAATCCCAAGACTCCTAACCCTTCTCACGGTTTACCCACTGCGAGCTGAACGTCTAAATCTATGTTGAGATCCCAAGCCTACGGACGCGACTTGATGAACCTGTCCCATCCCCAAATCTATTCCAGCGCCCAGGGAACGATCCCCATGGTGGTAGAACAGTCCGGGATGGGCGATCGCGCCTTTGATATCTACTCCCGTCTGCTGCGAGAACGGATTATTTTTCTCGGAACTCCCGTCGATGATGCTGTGGCTGACTCTATCGTCGCCCAACTGCTCTATCTCGACGCCGATGATCCCGAAAAGGATATCCAACTCTATATCAACTCCCCAGGCGGATCCGTCACAGCAGGAATGGCCATCTATGACACCATGCAACAGGTTCGCCCTGATGTCGTGACCATCTGTTTTGGCTTGGCCGCCAGTATGGGAGCGTTTCTCCTCGCATCGGGGGCCGCCGGTAAACGGATGTCCTTGCTCAACTCCCGGATTATGATCCACCAACCTCTCGGGGGGGCCCAAGGGCAAGCGGTGGATATCGAGATTCAGGCTAAGGAAATTCTCTATCATAAGAGTACCCTCAACCGTCTGCTGGCCCACCATACCGGCAAGCCCATTGAGCGCATTGAAGCGGATACGGAACGGGACTTCTTCATGTCCGCAGAAGAAGCTCGGGAGTACGGGTTAGTTGATACGGTCATCGCTCAATCCCCCGTTGCTCTAGCTGCATCCAACTAAGGTGATGTTGGAGGGTGTGCTGGGATCACACTCTCCAACGCCGGTTAAATCTCGGCTAGACATCTGCTGGGGGTTTCCTCAGACCGGTGTCCCATCATGGCTTCCCTGTCATGGTCGTTGAATTGTCCCTAATCCATCCTGGCTGAATTTCCGCACGAGAAAGGTTATGCCGAATAAGTACGACTCTCACCTAAAATGCTCCTTCTGCGGCAAGTCTCAGGAGCAAGTGCGCAAGCTCATTGCCGGTCCCGGCGTGTATATTTGCGACGAATGCGTAGACTTGTGCAACGAAATCCTCGATGAAGAGTTGTACGATTCGGGTGCCGCAGCCCCCCCGAGCGCACAACGGGCTGAATCTCCTGAACGTCGTCGCCCTCGTTCAGCGAAGCTCTCATTGGGGCAGATTCCCAAACCCATTGAAATTAAACACTATCTCGATGACCATGTCATCGGACAAGAAGCGGCCAAAAAGGTTTTATCGGTTGCAGTTTATAACCATTACAAACGCCTCAGCGCCAATCAAAATAAAACTGAGGAGGATGATGTGGAGTTGCAAAAATCCAACATCCTGCTGATTGGCCCGACGGGTAGTGGTAAAACCCTCTTGGCGCAAACCCTGGCCAATATCTTAGAGGTTCCCTTTGCGGTGGCGGATGCGACCACCCTCACGGAAGCGGGATATGTCGGGGAAGATGTGGAAAATATCCTACTGCGCCTGCTGCAAGTGGCCGATCTCGATGTGGAAGAAGCCCAACGGGGCATTATCTACATTGATGAACTCGATAAAGTGGCTCGCAAGAGTGAGAATCCTTCCATTACACGAGATGTCTCTGGTGAAGGGGTGCAACAGGCGCTTCTGAAAATGCTGGAGGGAACGGTGGCCAATGTGCCGCCTCAGGGAGGACGTAAGCATCCCTACCAAGACTGCATTCAAATTGATACCCGTAACATTCTCTTTATCTGTGGCGGGGCCTTTGTGGGCCTAGAGAAATTGGTTGAACAGCGTATGGGTAAGAAGAGTATTGGCTTTGTGCAGCCGGGAGATAGCAAACCTCGGGATAAACGGGCCGTTGATGTTCTGAGTAATCTTGAACCGGGAGATTTGGTCAAGTTTGGTCTGATTCCTGAATTTATTGGCCGGATTCCTATTGAGGCGGTGCTGGAACCCTTGGACGAGGAAACTCTAGTCCAGATTCTTACCCAACCTCGCAATGCTCTGATCAAACAGTATCAGAAGCTCATGGATATGGATAATGTCAAGTTGGAGTTTCGTCCTGAGGCCCTACGGGCGATCGCCCAGGAAGCCTATCGCCGTAAAACTGGAGCGCGGGCCCTACGCAGCATTGTTGAAGAACTGATGCTCGAAGTGATGTATGAGCTACCCTCTCGCAAGGATGTCTCTCGTTGCGTGATTACTCGGGATATGGTGGAGAAACGCTCAACCAGCGAGGTTGTGATGCACCCGTCATCTCTCCCCAAACCAGAGTCCGCTTAAGGGGGGTTACCCCTCGGTGGGCGCAACTGAATCGCGAATCCCTCTGAGGTTAGAGTAGCCTGAGGTCGTCAGTTGGGGCAGTTGCGCTGCCTCAACCGGTTTAAGAGACTGGGGGGCGATCGCTCGATGACTGTTGCGCTGTCGGTGTCGCTTGCGGGAGGGAATGGACTTTGGGAGAGTCAGAGGTTCAGGTTTAGCAATGCCATAGCCTTGGACAAAGTCAACTCCTAGATGTTGGACTTTTTGTAAGATCGCCGGGTTCTCCACAAATTCCGCAATGGTTTGTAGGCCCATGACATGGCCCATGTGGTTGATGGCCTCGATTGTGGCCGCGTCAATGGCATCATGTTCGACATTGCGAATAAAGTGACCATCAATCTTGAGATAGTCCACCGGTAGATTTTTGAGGTAGTTGAGAGAGGACATCCCACTGCCAAAGTCATCGAGGGCAAAGCAACAGCCGAGTTGCTTGAGTTGATAGATAAATTGAACCGCCTGATTGATATTGGAGATGGCCACCGTCTCGGTGATCTCAAAGCAAATCATCGAGGGGGGGATGTGGTGCAGCCAAAATTGTTCTCGTAGGAAGGTTAGGAAGCGTTCATCATTAAAGCTAGCCCCCGAGAGATTGACCATATATAGGGGTTTAGGCTGGTTTCGTTGTTCTGGTAGATGGTGCAGTTGCGAGAACAGTTGCCGGACAACCCAGCGATCAATGGCCGGCATTAGGTCATAGCGTTCCGCTGCGGGCATGAAGGCCCCTGGGGTGACGATGTTCCCGTCCTCGTCTTCGAGGCGTAGCAGAATCTCATAGCGATCGCGCGATCGCCGTTGGGGATCGGCCGGGATAATCGCCTGAGCGTACAGACAGAAGCGATCCTCTTCCAGGGCCTTGACAATCCGTGACACCCATTGCATATCGCCATGGCGTTGGGCAATATCGAGATCGTCGGGTTGATAAATCTGTAGGCGGTTGCGCCCGGCATCTTTGGCCGCATACATAGCCGTATCCGCTGCACTCAGAACATGGGCCCAACTATCGGTGTCGGCGTTAATTTCCACCAGTCCGACACTAACCCCCACCGTGAACGTACTATCCTCCCAAATAAACCGGAAGGCCCCAATACGCTCAATCAATTCCTGGACTTGCCGTTGGGCATCATCGAGGTCACAGTGATGTAACAGCAGGGCAAACTCATCTCCCCCAAGACGGGCTAGGAGATCGGCTTTAGGCGTATGTCGTTGCAAGAGGGCGCTCATATGGCGCAGCAGTTCATCCCCTGCCATATGGCCGCAGGTATCGTTCACCAGTTTGAAGCGATCTAAGTCTAGGTAACACAGCACATGAGTGGTCTGGTTGTTACGAGACTGGGCGATCGCCCCCTCTAAACGATGTTCAAACTCTCGACGGTTGGGCAGTCCAGTTAGGGCATCATGGCGTGCCTGCCAGGATAACTGTTGAGCCAAACTGCGGGCTGGAGTCACATCGCGACAGACTAACACTCCCCCGACGATTTTGCCATCATCGAGACGAATGGGCGCAGCGGAGAGTTCGACGAAAAACTCTTGAGTCTCGTTAGCCCCCACCAAACGACGTTCTGAGGGATCTAAGGCAATCCCCTCTCTTAGCACCTGTTCTAGTAAATCCTGGACTGGGGTATGAGTGGCTTCATCCCAGAGACGTAAGACGGTATCGAGAGAATGACCTTGAGCGGCACAGGATTGCCAGCCGGTTAAGGTTTCTGCTACCGGATTGAGGGATTGAATCCGTCCTAGGGCATCGGTGGCAATGACGGCATCGCCAATGGAATGCAAGGTGACTTGAGCCAGTTCTTTCTCCCGAACCAGGGCTTGCTGAATCCGCAGGCGATCGCCAATCTCCCGTTGTAAGTGCTGGTTTGTTAAGGCCAGTTCCGCTGTGCGTTCTTGAACCCGCTGTTCGAGTTCTTCTTTGGCTTGGCGAACGGCCTCTGAGGCTTGTTTGCGCTCAATGGCATAGCGCACTGAACGAGCCAACAGTTCTGTATTGGCTTGGCGTTTGAAGAGATAATCTTGGGCCCCGCTGCGCATGGCTTCTAGGGCTAGATCATCGTCGTCAGTATTGGTTAAAACAACGATGGGAACTTGAGGACGAATCCGGGCGATCGCACTGAGAGACTCTAACCCCTGGCTATCGGGCAGGGTCAGATCGAGCAAAATCACATCAAAGGATTGCTCCTCCAGGATGGCGATCGCCGCCTGTAGCCGAGACTGACAAGTCCAGGTAAAACGAGCATAGGGGGCTTGTTTCAGTAGCTCTTGCAGTAACCTGGCTTCGGCGGGATTATCCTCAATCAGTAGGATGTTGACTGAGTTAACGGACATCTTAAAAGTAAACTATTTTAAAGTCTTGTCCATATTATGCAATTTTTCTTCGTTGATCCTATCGGTTTACCCTGAGATAGATACAAAACTTAGTATTTGTTAGGAAATAATCACAACTTAGGTGAGTGTCATCAGAATGGACTTAGGATGGAGGTTTAGATGCCCAACCATAGTTAGAGCTAATCCCCTACTTTCCTAAAACTATCTTAATGATCCCCGCTAGGGTGCTGCGGATTTAGCTATCGATTGGACTGCTCCCTAAGGGGATTCTGCACTCAGTTAGGCTAAACCGGATGTCATCAAGCCCAACCGGTTAGGCATCGACCGGTAAGGTGACAACCTCTAACCAAAACTGCTGAATTGTCTGTACGATCGCTAACAACTGCTGAAGATTTTGCGATTTCTGGATATAACAATTGGCATGGAGCCGATAGCTTTCCTGAATATCCTTCTCATTCGTTGAGGTGGTCAACACCAAGACCGGGATCCGAGATAAATCAGCATCTCCTTTCAACTCTGCCAAGACTTCCCGGCCATCTTTTCGCGGTAAATTCAGATCCAGGAGAATCACATCGGGTAGGCCGACTCCCTCATAGGGGTGTCGTTGATAGAGATAATCCATCGCTTCAACCCCATCCTTAACAGCAATCATATCGTGGGATAACTGGCTTTCCTTGAACGCTTCTTGAATCAAGCGTACATGAGCCAGATTATCCTCAACCAGCAAAATTTTTCGACGTTTCATCCACAATACATCCAATGGAACTGACTCTCCTCATAAATCCTCAATGGGCCCAAGTTGACAGACGGGGAGGGTAAAATAAAAGCTGGAGCCGTCTCCCAGAGAGGACTCAACCCAGATTTTTCCACCATGGCGTTCGACAATTCGTTTACAAATTGCCAAACCAATCCCAGTTCCCGGATATTCATCGCGGGTATGTAGCCGTTGGAAAATCGAGAAAATACGTTCTGCAAACTGGGGTTCTAGGCCAATGCCATTATCTTGAACAGAAAAACGCCACATCTGATGATCCGGCTCAGCACGAATGCGAATCCTGACTGGGGTGTCCCCATGAAATTTGAGGGCATTGCCAATCAAGTTCTGAAACACCTGCATTAACTGAATCTCATCGGCCATCACCTCAGGCAAGTCGTCTGCTTCAATAATGGCATGAGTTTCTTCAATGCGACTCTGTAAATTCACCTGAACCCGTTCGAGGACTTGATTCACCGATACCGGACGAAATGGCTCACCCCGAGATCCTACCCGGGAATACGCTAACAGATCATCAATCAGGCGCTGCATGTGGGTGACTCCCTCGACGGCAAAGCCAATAAACTCATGAGCATCCTGATCGAGGCGATCGCCATAGCGCATTTGCAGCAGTTGGACGTAACTCGAGACCAGATTCAGGGGTTCCTGCAAATCATGGGACGCGACATAGGCAAACTTCTCTAACTCAGCATTGGAGCGTTCCAACTCCTGGGTTAACTTCGTTAGAGCATCCGCCTGACGAATAACGACCTTTAAAATGGCCTCTCGTAGCGCCAGGGCTGCCTCAGTCTCCCACTCTTGCCAGGGCAGGGATTGACCCTGAACTTGCTCACACCATTCGGCAAAGGAGCCTCGGGGGGATAGGCGAATCGTGCCATCGGCGTCCAAGTGTTGATCCGCAACATGGGTGGGATCTCCGGCCCAACGCACAGTTTGCCGATATTCTGAGCGAAACCAGAGAATATAATGTCGTAGTATTGGCGAAATGGCGATCGCCAGCACGCCACTGCCCACCTGACGATAACAAGCCGCCGTTTCGTCAATCTCCTCTAGGCGATCGCAACTAAAGACTTGATCCTGAATCTGGGTTTCAATCTTGGGAATCAGGCGCAAAATCTGTAACGAGGAGGGAGTTTTGCCGACACTATCACAGAGGCCATCTCGATAAATCACCGCCCCCGAGGCCGCCACCATACCCAAAAACAGCTCCTCATTCTCCAACGCACCAGTCACCCAGTCTTGAGTTTCTGACATGGCCTCCAGTAAGGAGGATAACTTACGTTGACAGGCCACGCGATCGGCATATTCAGTCCGCTGACTCTTCACCGAGAGTTCCAACGACACCGACTGAACCAAGAGGGTGCAAGCTTCTCGTTGTGATTCCTGGAGATATTTAGGATTGAGATGATGACACGAAATCAGCCCCCAAAGCTGTTGTTGTCGAAACAAAGACATCACCAGAGTCGAGCGCACCCCCATATTCTTCAAATAGGTTTGGTGACAGGGAACCACTCCCCGTAACTCGCAATGGGTCAAATCTAATGGGTTCCCCGTCTCAGGATGACAGGCCGGAATCAGGGGAACATTGGCCGCTTGAGCATCAGGAATCAGACGACTGTAGTTACGACTAAACAGATGACGACAGGGACGGGTATCAGCATCTGGGTAATGTAGCCCCAAATAGGCCGGAAGGTCCTCTCGTTTAGCTTCCGCCACCACGCATCCATGACCCTGGGGATTAAACTCATAGGCCATGACCCGATCAAAGCCCGTAAATTCGTAAATACTCTCAACCGCCGTTTGACAAAGATGTTGGATATTATCAGTCGTCTGTAACTGACGGATATGAGAACGGACAACTTGGTAGAAGTCCGTCAGAGAAACCGTTATTTCCTGGCGTTGGGGTTCCAATTCCAGGATGAGCAAGCCATCAGGATTCTCATGAATTCGTCCCTGAAAGGCTTGTGAGCGATGGTTTCCCTCAAGGGTTAAACTCAAGCGCGGTGGAATGGTGGGATCGAGATCGGCGAGGGCTGCTTTGAGAGCCTCATGATTTTGGGCATCCAGGATTTGAGTCAGAGGCCTGCCGAGCAGGGTTTCTGGAGTTAAGCCGAGAAAGGCCTCACTGTTGGCACTGACTTGTAGGATACGGCGATCGCCCTCAGCTCCTGGGGACAAGACCACAACCATGCCATGGGGTTGAATGCTATCGTAATACTGAATTGGCGCTTCGCTATCTATCATTAATTCGTTAGCAGGTTCCTAGCTAAGACGGTGTCCTCATTAATCGTCGAGGAGAGGATGCAAATGGTCTACCCAGTCCAAGAGATAATGAGCCAGTTGGAGTTTGGTGCAAGAGTTAATTGAACTCTGATTGCCGTTGGCATCAATAAAGACGGCTTGATTGGTATTGCTACCAAACCCCGCATTGGGTAAATCGACGGGGTTGGCCACGATCGCATCTAATTTCTTGCGACGTAATTTCTCTAAGGCGGGGGTGACAATATCTCCCGTTTGAGCCGCAAAGCCGATGAGCCGTTGGTGAGCCTGTTTCTGCTCCGCCAGCGCCGCGATAATGTCTTTAACTGGGACAATGGGCAGTGCTGAGGGCAGCTTATTTTTGGCTAACTTTTGACCATAGTATTGAGCCGGTTTAACATCGGCTACAGCCGCCGTCATCACTACCCAGTCCGCCTGGGGGAAATAGCGTTGTAGCTGCTGCTCCATCTCCTCGGCATTGGTGACGGGGATACTACTAATTTCGCTGAGATCCGAGATTCCCTCAGCATTGAGACAACTATGAACCAGGGTCACCGTGGCACCGCGATGAGCCGCTGCTTGGGCTACGGCAATGCCCATTTTACCCGTAGCGGGATTGCCGATAAAACGGACGGGATCGAAGTATTCGCGGGTTCCCCCGGCACTGACAAGGACGTGACGACCAGCTAAATCTTGTTTACCACCGGTGTGCAACAGGGATTCGATGTGGGTGATGAGGCGAGGACTCTCAGCCATGCGGCCCACACCGACGCGATCGCAGGCCAAAAGCCCCGCTCCTGGAGCAATACCATGGAAGCGGGGGTTCTTTTGTAGGCGCTGCCAATTCTCTTGAACCGTCTGTTGTTCCCACATATCCGTGTTCATGGCGGGGGCCAGTAACACCGGACAGGTTGAGGCCAGAACCACATTGGTTAAGAGATTGTCCGCGAACCCATGGCTGAGTTTGGCCATGGTGTTAGCGGTGAGCGGGGCAATGGCAAAGACATCGGCCCATTCCCCCAATTCAATATGTAGAGGTCGTCCATGAATGGACTGCCAGAAGCTCTCATCAGTATAGGCCGGGTGACGGGAGAGAGTGGCTAAGGTTAAGGGAGTGACAAAGGCCTGCGCCCCCGAGGTTAGGATGACGCGAACCTCTGCCCCATCCTGAACTAGCCGTGAGACCACCTCACAGATCTTGTAAGCTGCAATCCCGCCCGTTAAACCAATGAGAACCCGTCGTCCTGTCAGTGATGCCATGAAAGACCCAAAAACTACAGTTGATGGCGATCGAAAGCATCCCCTCTAGGGCTTGACTAGGAGTTAGCTCTCGTCGCAATCTTCAAATTCTAATAGATAACTGTAGGGTTCGACGAGTTCTGGACGCTCAAAAGCGATCGCCCGCAGCAAGTGCCAGTCTTCGAGTCCTTCAAATGGATTGCTGTAATCATCGGCATCAAGTCGATTGGCTAACAGCTTCACCTGATCTTCCGTGACAGCCGCTAAATCGTCCCGAGACACTGTAATCGTGGTCATGACGGTCGCCTCCCTATTCCTAGAATGCACAACACAACGAGCCAAGGCCGTTGCTGTTTTAATATGATGCAATCAGGGCAACCCACTTGAGAGCAACGTTTTAGGTTGAACTCAATGGATTCCAACGAACCCCTTATCATTCATCTTAGGACATTCGGGGGCGATCGCCAGTTCCGTTAACGTTTCGCAATCTCACCCCCATCTCAACGCCTTCAAGGCTAGACCGCCGCCAGGGTGAACGCCCGTAGTTGAGCCACCTCCATGGGGCAAATTTCATGAGCCATATCATACTCGTGATAGTCAACCGTTACCCCAGCCGCCACCAGGGTTTCCCGAGTGCGTTGAGCCGCCTGTAGGGGAACTACCCGGTCAAAGCGGCCATGGAGCAGCAAAACTGGCGGTAGGTTACCCTCCAAGGCTGGGGGACCATGAAGATATCCACTCATGGCCACTAACCCGGCAAAAGGGTAACGAAATCCTACATCTAGGGTCATCGCTCCCCCTTGAGAAAATCCCGCTAAGACCGTTCGTCCTAGAGGAATCCCCGTTTCCGCTTCAAAGCCATCAAACCAGGCGCTTAATTCAGCCCGACTTTGGTCAAGACCCTGATGAGCCTCACTTTCTAGGTCGTACCACATTTTCCCCCCCGGAACGAGGGGATGAGGCAGTGGCGCATCGAGACAAAAATAGACATAATCAGGTAAATCTAACATCAGCTGTAATGATGCTAGGTCACGGGCATTCGCGCCCCAGCCATGAAGCAGGACGAGAGCCGCACTGGCTTCAACTCCAGCTTGTGGTTCAAGTTTCAGCACATCCATAGTATTTGTGGGATTGTAATGGGGGAGCATGGGGGGGACTTGCTGTTCTAGGAATGGAGGAGCCATTAGCCTCAATGGCCTCCCAAGGAATCGCAGCAAAACTGAGTTGATTGTGAGCTTTTTCTAACAAAATCAGCCTCAGTCGCCATGATCACACCGTAAAAATACGGAAAGACGCTTCCGTAAAAATACTGAAAAAATATCAGTAATGAGCCACAATTGAGCAGGCCGCCTTGAGCTGATAGGCTCATTCTTAGATACAGGTTTTCATCAGCCCACATTGTATCCTGGCTGTTTGGCAGAATTTTGAGAATCTTGCCATTCAGGTTGTTCTCTACTATGTCCCGATATGTCCCGATATGTCCCGAGATATGTCCCGAGATCCCGAAATCATGACTGATTCTCCGATTCGGACTGTTAAGTCAGCAACGAGCAATCCTTATCTTGATGGAAGTTTTCTCTCCCATCCCTTTTTAAGCGATCGCGCCCCCGCGACGGTTGGGAATCGCCAACCCCCCCAACCTCCACCTCGCTCTCAATCTCGCTCTCAATCTCAAACCACGGCCCCAGCCCGCCCGAGTCCCCGAGCCTACTCACCCGGTCTAAGTGCACCCGCTGGCGCAAAATATGCCCCTCAGAACCGAGACACCGCCGTGGCTGAGCGTCCCCTCGTTCAAATTCCCTTAACCGATGCCTCCCTCAACGGGGCAACCTTAGACTGGGAGAGCCATGCAGATCCCCGTCCCAGCAGTTGGCAGAAACAACGAGAAATCGCCGAGGCTCAAATTGCTGCCCTGCAAGCGCAACAGCATCAAATTCTCAATGCTGAACGCCGTCGATTACAACTAGAACTCAGTGTGTTTTTCCTAGCCGTCTTGGGTATCCTGGGGGGGATTTGGCGCTGGAACCCGCAACTATTGAGCAGCTTAGACTGGTTTCAAGTCATCCCCTTCACTCCCACCGACACTAACCGCGAGCCTGTTGGCGTTGGGGCAAAGCAGCAACAGCTACTCGGACCGAGCACCCTGACTGACGCGGTTGGGGAGGAGTCCCAGCCAGGGGCGATCGCCTCAGATCCCGCGTCCCTAGACCGAGCAACAGCCCCCTCAAACAGTGCGGCTGATGCCCCCCCATCCGCTGCTGCTGTCTCACCCCAGCCCCTGACTGGCAACACCGCCGAGGCGCCAGGCCCCACCCTTGAGTCCTTTCCCGACGATGTTAACTCTCCCCTCAATCTTATGGCTCGCAGTTCTCAGCGACCTATTGAAGGCTTGGCAGCCAGTTTACCCCCCAACTTAGAAAAACCCGTTGATCGCAATTGGCGGATTGGTGGCTATCGCGTCAGTGATATCTATCTTCCCTGTCAAAAACCCGATGGTTCTGACTGTCGCTCCAAACATCCCGTGACGGGTCATCAAGATGTCTCCCATTGGGGCGTTGATTTAGCAATGCCCTATGGTGCGCCCCTTTACGCCGTGGGAAAAGAAGGAAGCGATGTTAAAGTCTCTTGTTATTACGACGGTGGGAAAGGCTTGGTGGCTCACTTGAAGAGTACCAGTTTCCCCACCTATGAGTTTGAAGCCTTCCATCTCAGTGATTGTATTCCCGGGATTCACAGGGCTGGCTCTTTATTCGCAGCGGTGGGCAATAGTGGCATTTCCGCCGGTCCCCATCTCCATTGGGAAGCCTTTTGGTATGGACGGCGAATCAATCCTCCCCGTTGGTCTCTGGAGTTTGTGGTTAAGGGCAATATCGAAGTGAATCAGTCCAATAAATACATCTATTGATGTAGGGGCGTACCTTTATGGTCGCCCATA
>SMDP01000024.1:0-5090 GCA_012911965.1 Geitlerinema sp. P-1104 | reverse complement strand
ATTGATGTAGGGGCGTACCTTTATGGTCGCCCTCTTGTCCATGTTCAATAGTCTATTATTTTAGCGTGCCGACCGGTTCTTCCACAGAAGACCGCTCCCAACCCGAACTGGGTAAACGGGGTTTGCGGGGTCGATTCGAGCGATGGAGGAGGGTGTAGAAGCAAGGCACAATAAAGAGGGTTAAAAACGTCGCCAAGGACAAACCAGAAAAGACAACAATTCCTAACGGTTGTAGAAACTCCGACCCTTCCCCAACCCCTAAGGCTAGCGGAAATAAGCCCAACACAGTTGTGACAGTCGTCATCAAAATCGGTCGTAGTCGTTGGGGCGCCGCTTCTAACATGGCCTCATAGTGGCTTAGCCCCTCTTTCTCGCGGATTTGGTTGGCTAACTCCACTAACAAAATGGCATTGTTGACCACAATCCCCACCAACAACACTGCCCCGACGATCGCCGTGGCTCCTACCGCCGTCTCCGTTACATACAGTCCTAAAATACCACCGGCTAGCGCCAAAGGAACCGTCAGGATAATCGCGAGGGGATCAATTAAGGAGTTGTACTGCACTGCCATGACCACAAACACCATAAAGGTGGCTAGGCTACCCAAAACTACCAGAGATTGACGCAATTGTTCGTTGGTTTCGGCCGCCGAACTGGGAACCCGGGTCACCCCTTGGGGCAGATCCAGGCTGGCCAGAATTGCATCCACCTCATCGAGGGCATCACTGAGATTCGCTCCCTCAGTGAGACTGCCTTCAATCAGGAAAATCTGACGTTGGTTAATACGCTGAATTTCCCCTGGGGCAACGTCTCGACCAATCTCGGAGATATCCCCTAAGCGGATCAGTTCATTGCCGGAGGTAAATAGGGGAATCGAGCGTAAGCGACTGGGACGGTCAATGGTGCCGGTGGGTAACTGCATCCGCACATTGATAAGGCGGTCATCCCGTTGAACTTGCGTAATTACAGACCCCTCTAATGCTGTTTGAATCGTCTCCCCAATGGCTTGGGCCGAGAGACCTACACTGGCGGCCCGCTCCCAATCAGGGCGGATTTGAATCTCGGGTTGTGGCTCTTCGGCATCAGGTTGGTAGGTGGCCAAGGTCGCCTGTTCCTCTAGGGCCGCTAACACCATGCGTCCGGCGTCTTCCAACACTTGGGGATTGGTCCCTTGCAACATGACATCGATATCATCGCGAGTGGGGGAGTTACTTAAAATCAGTCCCCGCACCGATTCAGGACGCATCCGAATTGAGGTATCCACCAGGGGAATCTCCTCGGTGATTTGCCGGTTCACTCGTCCGACATAGGCACCAACATTGGTTCCCGGAGTCAGGGCAAGGGTACTTGACCCCCGTAGGGAGTTGGCACTGGTGGAGGTCCCAAAGAGAAACCCTCCAGCGGTACTAAAGGCATATTGGGTTTCCGGTTGGGACAACAGCATCTCATCAATGGCTGCCATGACTTGCCGGTTCTCAGATACGGTTGTTCCTGGCGGGAATTGGGCCACCAGTCGCGCTTGTCCAGTGTTAATTCGCGGCAGAATTTCTTGAGAGAGTCTCCCTGCCATCCAGAGGCTACCTCCTCCTAGAACCAGGATGGCTAGGCCAATGGTGAGTAGGCGCATTCGTAGCACCCCGGAGAGAATCTGTCGGTAACCGGCGGTGAGTAGACGAATGAAGCGGCCAAAGAGCCAAATGGGGGGAAAGCGGTTGAGGTGTAAGGAGCGAGGAATCCCCAATAGCCTTGCTGCCATGGCGGGAACCACTGTTAGGGCGATCGCCATCGAGGCCGCTACGGCAAAACTGATGGTTAAAATCAGCTCGTTAAAGAGCAGGGAAATAAAGCCTCCCAACATCAAAAAGGGCAGCACAGCCACGAGGTTGGTACTGGTGGAGGCGAGTAGAGCTGATTCTAACTCACGGGCCGAGGTTTCAGCCTGGAGGCGAACTCGTCGGGCAAACTGCTGTTTGGGTGAGAGATGGGAGAGATCATAGCCGTTCCCGTTTCCAGACTCCTCAACCGCAGTTTGGGGGTCTGCATTTTCCACTCCTTTGGCGATGTTCTCCAGCATGACAATGGCATTGTCCACCACAATCCCCACCCCGAGGGCTAATCCCCCGAGGCTAAAGACATTGAGGGAGAGTCCGAACAACCCCATGAGAATCATGGCTGTTAGAGTGGCCAGGGGAATTGCTAGAACCACAATCAGGGTTTGGCGTAGGGACCCGAGAAAGAGTAATACCGCGATCGCCGCCAAGCCGGCCCCCGATAATCCGGCCGTAATCACGTTTTGAATAGAACTGCGGATAAAGCGAGATTCATCGAGGGTGGTTTCGATTTGCATATCCTCAGGAATCACGGCAGAGTCCCGCAATTCTTGAAGCCGCCGCACTACTCCTTCGACTACTTCGATGGTATTGGCGTCGGGTTGTTTCTGGATGCTGACTTTGACGGCGGGTTGACCGTTGAGGGTGACGAACACGCGCTGTTCTTCTGTACCATCGATGACTTGGGCTACATCTTCGACGTAGAGTTGGCGATTGGGATTACCCTCTCCATTGCCATTGGAACTAATGGAAATGCGGCGAATCTCCTGCACGGTTTCAAAGCGGCCGGCGACCCGAGTTAACAATTCGGAGGTTCCGCCTCGGATCAGTCCTCCGGCGGTGTCTTGGTTGCGTTCCCGCAGAGCGTTGGAGACGTTCGCCACATTTAGCCCTAGGGCTTGCAGACGGTCAAGATCTAGATTTAGGCGCACTTCTTCGCGCACCCCTCCTGAAATATCCACGTTCGCCACACCGGGAACCCGTACCAGTTCTCGGGCCAGTTCTTCGTCGGCGAAAATCCGCAAGTCTACGGCCCGCAGGGAGGTAGAAGTTAAGGCCATCTCATAAACGGGGAGTTGGGAGGGGTCAAATTTGAATAGCCGGGGTGCGTCGAGGCCATCGGGGAGGCGATCGCGGGCCCGGTTGAGGGCGGCGGTAGCATCGTTTAGGGCCTGGTCAATGTTATTGCCGGGCTGAAAAAACAGGTCGATACTAATGCGACCTTCTCGGGTTCGGGAAAAGAGTTGTACCACCCCTTCTGTGGCGGATAGGGCTTCTTCGAGGGGACGGGTGATATCGTTAACTGCTACTTCCGGGACAATTCCGGGTGCATCGGCCCGCAAGCCAATGCGGGGATAGGTGATGCTGGGCAATAAATCTACGGGCATCCGGCTGACGACAAACCAACCTAAGACCATGACGGCGATGGTGATGATTAAGGTGCCAATATGGCGTCGGATGGCGAGGGTGCTGAGACTGATAGGTTGGTTGGACATGGGGGAGGGAATAGGAGGGAGGAGGCAGTAGGGGAAGAAAGCAGTAGGCAGTAGGCAGTAGGCAGTAGGGTAGGATGCGTTCGGGCATCAGTGAGGGTTGTGACCTAGACCTATCGATTTAAACTTGCCCGAACGCATCGCTTAGGCAGTAAGAGGTTAGATGGGTGGTGGGTTGGGGGGCTTATTCGTTGCTAGGTTGGGAGAGGAAACTGCGGCGGACGGTTTGGCCGTCTCGGAGAGGGCGATCGCTGCGGACGATGAATTGTTCGCCGGGGGCCAGTCCTTGGAGAATTTCGATGTCATCATCTTCTCGTTCTCCAAGTTCTACACGACGGGCGCTGACGGTGGTTTCGCTTTCGTTTCCTTCCACCACAAATAGGGTGTTTAGGGGGGTGTCACTCCCTTCGGTGGAGACTTCTAGGGCCCGTTGGGGAATGGTCACGACTTGTTGCGAGGTGGTGTTTAGGGTGACTCGGGCCAGTAGGCCGCCTCCGAGTTGTCCGTCGGGGACTTGGGGGTTGCGTAGGGTGATTTGGACGGGAATCAGTCGGGCGACGGGATCGGCGTTGGGAAAAATGCGCGAGACTCGTCCGACAAACTCTTGGTTGGGAAAGGCATCGAGGGTCACGTCAACGGCTTGGCCGAGGGAAATTTGACTGCGATCGCGATCGGGAATCTCGATTCTGATTTCAACTTCGCTAAAGTCCCCGAGTTCTAAAATGACATCCCCGCTTTGCACGATGTCTCCGGGTTCGAGGAGTCGTTCGAGAACTACGGCGTTGAGGGGAGAGGGGACATCTGTATAGGAGAGTCGTTGTCGGACTCCATCGACGACGGTTTCTTGGGCCGCTACTCGTTGCTGGGCTGAGGTGATGGCGCGATCGCGGATGCGGACTTGTTCTTGGGCTGATCGCAGTTGTTGTTCGAGGGTGCGGACGCGGGTTTGGGCCAGTTCGGCGTCACGACGGGGGATTGCCCCTTCTGCGGCGAGGTTTTTTAAACGACGAGAGTCGACGACGGCTTGATCGAGTTCGGCGCGAAGTTCCTCGACTCGAAATTCGGCTTCAATGCTTTGGTTACGGGCTTCTTCGACTTCTGATTGGCGCACGCTTACTTCGGCTTCGACTCCGGCTAGTTCTGACAGCAGCAGGGTATCTTCAACTTGGGCAATAACTTGTCCCTGAAAGACGGGATCTCCGACATCGGCGTTGAGAGTCAGCAGTTGCCCGTCGCTGCGGGCCCGCAAGGAGACTCGCCGCAAGGGTTGGGTGCTGCCACTGTAGTTCAATTCCCGGCCGCGAGTTTGGGCTTCGGCGATGGCCACGTCAACGGTGACGGTGCGATCGCCCTCCTCCTGGGCATTACCTCGCCCGGAGGACTGAGCTTGGGCGCTCTCACCTTCATTGGGACTACATCCCATTGTCAGCCAGAGACTGCCCAGGAGAATCCCCATTAGCCAAGTTTTTTGAGGTTTCATTGATTTGAGGCTGGCTCGATGACGTTGGCTGTTGACGGTTTAGACTTGAGTGAGGGTGTTTCGGTTCAAAGTGGCTGCCGGCCAGAGGCGATATTAACGGTCTAGGCACTTAATGCACTTATGCCGGAATTTGTCAATATGTTTATCCCCTGTTGATATTAAACTTTTATTAAAAAAATAGCCAGTTTTTCTCAGGTTAGCGCAGGTCAACTTGACATACTCCCCACTAAGCAAGAGATGGGGATTCTCCGGCTAATCAAACAGATAATCGCTGCTCAACTGACGGTT
>SMDP01000239.1 GCA_012911965.1 Geitlerinema sp. P-1104 | reverse complement strand
ATGTCCGTAGGGGCGTACCCTTGTGGTCGCCCTCCTCGGTGTTGTCTGTCTGGCAAGGATTTCAAAAAATGGTATAACTTGATATTTCATGAAGGTTAAGCTGGTTTTTTATCCGTGATAAACTGTTAGTAATTAACAGCAACATAGGCTAGGGGAAATATAATATATTCGAGAAAAAAGAGTTTCCAAATAAACTGATAAAACGCCGTGATGGAGGTGCGATCGCCCAAGTCAAGAGACCGACGACGAACCCAGAGAAGGGCTAACAGAATGAGATGAATCCCCGCCAGTAGAGGACCATTCATGTCTTCGAGAACCGTAAACCCGGCAATCACCATCAAGACATCACAAAGAGAAATGGTGATCAGGGCTAAGCGGGCGACGGCGGGGGCCCCAAGACGCAGGGTGAAGGTGCTAATTTGATAGCGTTTGTCCCCTTCTAAATCGGGAACATCTTTAAAAATGGCAATGGCAAAGGTGAAAATCAGGACAAATATGGTTAAGGCCCAAACTTCGGGAAGAATGGGAAATCCCCCCTGAAAGTGTAGGAATAGCCCTAGGTTAACAATCACCCCTCGCACGGTGAAAATACAGAATGAAGCCCAGAAGGGAAAGCGTTTGAGACGAATGGGTGGGATTGAATAGGCGGTTCCGATGAGTAGGCTAATGGCGACCGTGGCGAATAGCCAGAGTCCTTGAGTCCAGGCCAGGGCGATCGCCCCGAGTCCTGATAGGGCCACAATTGTCCATCCTTGACGGGGACTAAATTCCCCGGAGGCTAGGGGGAGGGTGGGTTTGTTGATGCGATCAATCTCGATGTCTTCGAGTTGATTTAAGCCGACAATATAGAGGTTTCCGCCTAAACAGGCTAACCAGGCCCAAAGCAGCGATCGCCAGTCCAGGGGGCTAGGCCACTGTCCGGCTTGGCTGATGGCAAACAAGGCCCAAACACTGAGGCTGGTACCAATAATGGTATGGGGGCGACTAAAACGCCATAAGGCTGAGAGTGGTTGAGGGAGTAAGCTGGCCAGGGGTTGCGATCGCGACTCCATAAGTCCTCCTGAAAGATGCTGATTTGGGTGGGTGGGGGGGAATAGGTGAGAAGGATTTAGCCCTGAGGCTTTCGCCCACAGAGAACTCCATAACGGATGAGTCCGCTTTGATAGCCTTCTCGCATTAAGTTAATGGCGAACGCCCCCTGGATGGTTTCCCAACCCGAGATTAGAACCCCCAACATCACCTTAGGATCGAAAGCGGATTCCAGGACGACATCCCAGAAAGGGGCGACAGCAGTTGACCAATCCTCCGTTTGCACGTTCTCAAAGCCTATCCCTTGGGCGATGGCTTCATATTCGGGCAGGGAAATCACATAGGGTAAATGATAAATCTGATAGAGTTGGCGCAGATGGTCAACTTCAGTAGCCGATAAGCGTCCCGAGTCGAGGGGACGATGACACCAGGTGGCTAACATCAGGGTGCCACCGGGTTTGAGGAGGCGGTAACATTCTTCTAAAAAGCCGGTTTTATCGGGCATATGTTCCCCACTTTCGAGGGACCACACCCAGTCGAACGTCTCATCTGCAAAGGGAACCCCTAAGGCGTCGGCGACTAGGAAGCCGAGGGAACGGCTGGCCCCGGCGGCTTGCGATCGCTCGGTGGCCCGCCGGGCCTGGACGGGACTGAGGGTGATTCCTGTGGCCCGACAGTGAAAGTTTTGCCACAAATACAGGCTACTTCCACCCACGCCGCAGCCGACATCGAGGACTTGACTCTGTTCGTTGAGAGGGACTCCGTTACCGCTGGCGTTGACCCAGTCTAGGAGGCGATCGATGAGGTCAATCTGGGCCTGTCGTCGGTTGAGGCTGCGGGGAGGGCGATCGCCATAGTACCCATGGTGTAAATGTTCGCCCCAGACCTCTTCCCAGAGTTCGGTGGATGCGTCGTAAAAGTCCTGAATCTGCTGTCCAAAGGGGTTTGTCATCGGGGCTAGGGAATCGCTTTGATAGTTCTACCACTCTCCAACCTACCGCAAACTCTCCAAAAAATATCCCCTCTCGGGGAGAGAGGGGACTGGGTTGCTGGGGCAAAGCCGGGATGCTGAGAGGGCGATAGCAGTGGACAGTTGATCGACTGTAGGGGACGGCGTTGGATTCGGGCGATCGTCCTCGATCATCTGGAGACTGCTATGACAGCCTTGCTTTCAAGAACGTTAGTTGAAGGCTGCCAGAAGGTTGAGTCCTGTGGGTTCGCTACAGGCATACATCCCGTCTTCAGCTAGGGCAAAGCCAGGGCAAGATCCCCACGTGCAGGCAGTAGCCGCCATATAGGCATCGTAATCGGTGTCTTGCAAACAAACGGCCCAAGCTTCTGGGTCTGCCCCCGATCCAGCACATTTGAGGCTGTTGACTAAGCCAATAGCTTTCAAGCCACAGCCGGCATCGACGGAACAGCCATCTTTGCTATACACCAGCATACCTTGGGGGGGGGCGTTGGGATCGACCGCATCTCCCTCATAGAGTCCTGACATCGCCTCGGGATTATTCAGAAGATCCATGCCGTCGAAGGACAGTCCGAGATTGAAACTCATGCCTGTCAATAGATTCTGTTGCTCTCCATCTAACCCGACTTCTCCGTCGAGGATGTCTTGGATTTCGTGGTGACTCTCCGTGCCGAAAATGGGTAGGGCCTGGACAGGGGCTACGGCCATCGCCCCAACCCCTACCATAAGACTTGAGGCTAGGATCGCTAGTCTTCTGTTCATGATTTTTACACTCGTACTCATGGGGGTTTACCGGATTTAACTTGAGGTTAGCCCTGAAAAACTACCGTATTTTCACTGAATGATTCCAGGGTTTTCGTAACCCTTTAGAACAGGCAAAATCAATATAAAGATCGGGGCTGCTTCTATCTTAGCCTTGCTACCCCCCTCAGTCAAACCTCTGATTTGTAAAGATATGGTGAAGACTATAGAAGTTTATATAGAGTTTTTGTAAAGTTGTCATAGGACAGGGGGTGCTGATGCGATCGCAGGATAACGGCGTACAATCCCAACCATTCATCACAACTTAACCGCAAAAACTCAACCTCTAACGCAACCTCGAACTGACAAAATAGCCATTGTATTGATGATGAAGTCTAAAGAATCCAAGACCAGTCTCGCACTGGCTTCAAGAGGTCTAAAACTAGCAGGGACTGTTCTGATTCTGATTACCCTGCTTAACTTCATACTGCTCATTGTGCCTCCTGACCTGGGAAGCCCAAGCTGGTGGCTGAATCTAACGACGCAAATCATCCAGCAGGGCATCATTCCCTTAATTGGTGTCGCTGCCTTGCTAGCGGGGATTGCCTGCGAAGTCGTCAGCGGTGCAGCGACGGAGAATGATACTTGGATTGAGACCATCAAGAAGCGAACCTTTCGACTCTCCTTCGTGTTGGGCTTAATCTTTTTGATTCTCATTCCCGGTCATGCTTTAGCAGCATTAGCCTCAAGTCAGCAGGCAATTCAACGGATTGACCGGGAAGCCAACCGCAGTTTAGAACAAATTGAACTTCAACTCCAACAGCAGCAACAACTGTATTTAGGGATTATTGAACGTGATGGTGAGCCGGAGGCCTTATTAGAAGAGTTTTTAGGTGATGAACCCCTGACAGAAGACCAGTTGGCTCAATTTGAGGAATTTGTCGAGAACCCCGAGAGTATTGAGCGGCAAATCCAAACCTTCCGTGCCAGTTTAGTCGAACGAGTGCAAACTCGCAGCAGTAGTGCCAAGGAGCGATCGCGATTTGGGGCTTGGAAATCCATCGCCCGCTTCGGCTTAACCAGTATCATGCTCTCAACCTGCTATCTCAACATCGCCTTCCTGGGACGAGGGATGGGCAAAACCGGCAAACGCACCAAAGCCAAAAAAGTCAAACGTCGTCCCGTCACCCCTCCCACAGCCCCCAAACCGAAGACTAGACGAGCGCCCGGGCCACCCCCCTCCGATGACCCACCCTTTATGCCCTAACCCCTCAGTTACGGGGATTCTGGAGGATTTTCAGATTTTTTTGCCAAAAGGGGTTGCATTTAGAAATGGTTGTGCTAAGATGTAAATCTGTGAGCGCAAGCGCGACACACAGAACAAAATAGTCATGGGTCGATGCCCGAGTGGTTAATGGGGGTGGACTGTAAATCCACTGGCTACGCCTACGCTGGTTCGAATCCAGCTCGGCCCATTCTATTTGCCCGTGTAGCTCAGCGGTAGAGCACACCCTTGGTAAGGGTGAGGTCACGAGTTCAAGTCTCGTCACGGGCTTTTTTCTTTGCGATTCAATCATTCCCTTGTGGTCGCCCTCCCTTGTGGTCGCCCTCTTCACCTGAACCTCCGATTTGTTAGAATTCGGAGGTATTTGTTTTGGTGTGAGGAGACAGAGGCGATGAAAGGACTAAAGCGGGTATCTCGACATGCACTGGGGAGCCTTATCTTATCTGTATTGGGATTAGGACTCTTCAGTGAAGGGGCGATCGCCCAAGCGGCCTACGGAAGTTATGTTGGAGTCGGTGGGAGTGTGGGCCTACAAGAAGGAGGCGGTGCATCGGGGGTGGTGGCTCTGCGCTATCGACTCTTAGAAGTGCCAATTTCCCTACGAACTCAGGTGTTAGCCGGGAATGGCATTGCTATAGTGCCGACGATTTCCTATGATATCCCCATTAACTGGGAAACCGATGCCTATATTGGTGCGGGTGTGGCTTTTACCGGTAATGAAGACACCCCAGTAGGGAACACCACCAGTTTTGTCTTGCAACCAGGAATTGATCGCACCTTTCCTAACAGTAACTTAGTGGTCTTTGGCAATGCCATTATCGCTTTTGATGCCTATGAAGACAGCAACCGCACCGGAGTTTCCCTTCAAGGCGGTGTGGGGATTCAATTTTAGGAATGTCTAGGGAAAGAGGGTATTAGAGTTGCCGTAGGGGCGAAAATTTTTCGCCCTTACAATTTTGTATACCCTGCAACAAATCCCACCGTAGATCCAGAAGACACCCTGTTCGATAAAGGGAGTGCTACTAGGGGGGGCGATCGTGCTGGCCGCCGCCACCACCACCACGGCTGCGCCAAAGGTTCCTAACTTAAATCACTATAATTAAATCAAGCTTTTGTCCTTTCAGTAGCCGCTCGACATGACTCAAAGCCTAGACCCAACCATTATACCCCCCGCCTTTCCCGACCATACCCAACTCCCTGAGTCCGACGGCACGTTTACACAAAACTTTTTAAAACATCCCCAGAGTATTTTATTGACTGATTCCCTAGACAGCACATTACAAACCCTCCACCCCGACGGACACTATGCCATTGGTCAAGATTATGGCATTTATTGGCGGGAAACTGACCCGGACGAACGGGGTGCTGAAGCTCCAGATTGGTTCTATGTTCCCAATGTTCCACCGCAACTCGATGGTCAATATCGCCGTTCTTATGTGTTGTGGCGTGAGTATATGGTGCCGTTTATTGCTATTGAATTTGCCAGCGGGGATGGCTCTGAAGAACGAGACAAGACCCCCCTTTCCCGTGTGTCAGAAAGTGTTAATCAAAAACCTGGAAAATTTTGGGTGTATGAGCAGATTATTCGCATTCCCTATTATGCTATTTATCTGATTAAAACCCATGAATTAGAGGTGTATCACTGGGTAGATGGTCGTTATCATCGCTTGGAACCCAACGATCGCGGACATTACGCGATCGCCCCAATGGAAGTCGAGTTAGGGGTGTGGGAAGGGAGTTATCAAAATCAGACTCAGCAATGGTTACGGTGGTAGGATAATCAGGGTAATTTATTGCTCACGGGTAGCGAACTCGCTAAACTCGAACGCCAACGGGCCGA
>SMDP01000238.1 GCA_012911965.1 Geitlerinema sp. P-1104 | reverse complement strand
CGATAATGGGATTATTCATGTCATTGATACTGTCTTGTTGATGGGTTAATACCCAGATGGGGCGATCGCCGGTTTGAGACAGTCTTCAGTGGGCGATCGCCGCAATTTAGAGACTTGGCTTTCATCCTGAAGTTCCGCCAACAGGGCTAGGGCGCAAGACTTCCCATTCGACTAACTAACGTGATGAGTCTTGGATTGATGTTAATCGTGGTTCAGGGAAACCCTCACGGTCTCGCTAGTTGACACCGGTTCTGGAATCAATTGTCCATCATCTTGCATTCCTTCAAGATGGAATACAATCGCCTCTTGAATCAGTTGTAAGGCTTCTTCTTTACTGTTTCCTACGGCAACACATCCAGGTAAATCGGGGACGTAAGCGCCATAGCTAGAACTTGTTTTCTCAAGAATAATTGTGTAGTTTAGATAGGCTTGGCTCATAGTTGATTTTCTTCACTTCAATCCTGCTTGTTTTAAGACACTATTCAGGGTTCCAGGGGGCATATCGACATTGAGTTTTCCCGATATCGTCACTGTACCGGGTTTTGTAGAATGGCGAAATTGTCGATGACTTCCCCGCATTCGGACTTGATCCCATCCATCATCCTTTAACATTTTTATCACCGCTTTGACTTTCATGAGTTCAGTCTTAGGAAGCTACTGCGTGCTTTATTGCCTTAAACCTAAAGTTATAGGGGTTTGCATAGTTTCAGATTTTACGGCAAGAGTTTTGAATAGCTACCAATTTTTTTAAACGGTCGGACGTTCTAAATTTTAACTATCTTTAACATTTTGGAAAACTCAACGCCACTGGAGGGACTGCTAAACGGGAGGCTTGGCGATGGGGTTTTCGATACCTTGAGTGGAACTGACTGGACGGGATGACTATAATCCCCTTGTAACAGCCTAGCATGGGAGTTTGGGCTGGTGCTTGAGCAGCTAGGAGGGGTCGTAATGCTCAGCGAAGTGGTCGCGCAGGAGAGCGTGGACGAAGCGATAGCCACCGCCGACGCGCTGGAGAAAGCCGCGATCGGTGCAGTAGCGGAGGAATTTGCTGTAGTTCCAAGGAGCATAGCCGAACAGCCATAGGGTGATGCGGAGGGCGGAATGTTCAATTGCACTCAGTAAGCCACCAGCAGAAGCACCGAGTAGAAAACCTTTTACAGCCCCTTGCGCGAGGATTTCAGACAGTTGCATTGGTTCATGAAAATAATGCAGCGCGGTGAGAATTAGTACGCCAAATGGTATAAAGACAATGCCGCAAATTATGGAGTTTGTAACAGACTGATAAATTCCCTGGTTGTCGCTAATTTTTGTGTCAATTTCTTCTCCGATCAGCCCTAAAACCAGCCCTACAACTAGCCCTATCACCAGCCCTATAACTAGCCCTATCACCAGCCCTACAACTAGCCCTATAACCAGCCCGTAAACCAGCCCTATAACCAGCCCGTAAACTATATATGTTTGGATTCCTTTGTAAAAATTTCTTGGCGTGGAGCGCCAAGAAATTTTGATGGTTTCTACAGTATTACTGCTTTTCTCTCCAACCAGCCCTACGAACAGCCCTACAACTAGCCCGTAAACTAGCCCTAAAACCAGCCCTAAAACCAGCCCTAAAACCAGCCCGTAAACTAGCCCGTAAACAAACTCTTGTGGCCGAGTTTTCAAAAAATAAGGCTGTAACTTCTCAATAAATAATTCAGTTTGAGCGTCCTCAACTGACCGAGCTGCGAACCAACCCAGCCAGCGCTTGGTTCGCTCATCCTTTGGATAGGGATTACGCACCGGCTTGCGCTTAGACTGACGACGATCGCTTTTTTTAGACCCCACCTGATAGTTTTCACCACCTCGATAAGGACAGGACAGGCGAGCGTTAATATAAGCCTCAAATAGAATCCGCCGCCGCTCCTTGGCACTCTTATCTTGCCTCCAAAGCTCAGGAGGTAGCTTATCGCTTGCCAACACCAGCATCGACAGGAACAGCGGCGACCTTGCCAAGCCTGTTTCCGGGTTCATAATGTCTCGATCCGGGCAAATCGCCTCCCAAAGCCAATCACATTTGGCCCGACACAAATAGGTTTCAATTTGCTCATCCGTCAGCGGTTGCACAATCACTGACCCGTTTAGCCCTAAGTTGCTCTCATACACCTGATACTCCTCGAACCGGGAGCAAACCACCAGGGGCGTTCCAGTCCAGTCGGGTAGAAAGTCATTCAACGCCTGCACGCAAGTCTCCTGACGTTGCGACATCAGTTCATCGAGCCCATCTAGCAGCGGCAAAATGCGTTCCGTCTCAATCCAGTCCTCGGCGATGTCTTTGCGCACCCCGTACTTCTGCTTGAGATCGACTACCATCCAACTACGGATGTCGCTGTACTGGGTTTTCCAAGCGGAGAGGTTGAGCAACACGGGAACGGGAGCCTTAGCGTTTGCCTCGGCTCGCTGCACCAACTCTTCTGCTAATTGCAACAGCAGCGTTGTCTTCCCAGACCCCGGCGCGCCCAGAATCAAAAGCCGTCCGCCAATTTCCTTCTTGTCGAAAATCGTGACGATATGGGTTCCCTCCGGGCATTCCTGACTGGGGCTATCCCCGAGCTTTACGTCCATTGACCAAGGGGATGCGACCTGGCTCGGGTCTTCGGTTTTGTCCAGTTCCACGTACACTCGCCGATGCAGTGACTGCGCCAGTCGTAACGCCACCTCGTTTTTAACCGCGTTGAGCAGTTTCGTCTCGCTATTATTTCGGGTCTCCGGCGATGCAAAGTTCTGCACCACCTTACCGATGTTGAAATTAGAGTTATCGTTGGCGTTGAAACCTTTCTGGTCGCGGTTGTTCACGAGGTGCTACTCCAGCTAAAATGCTGGTCGATCGCCTGGTGGAAGTGAGCCGTTCCCTGGTCATTGATGACGATGCCTTGCTGCTTGCGACGGTCAATCCTAATTTCTAGGGACGGAAGCTGGGCCTGAACTTCCTCAATCAGGGCCGCCATTTCCGGATTGTCCCGTTCCGTTGCCACGATGTCCACCAACTGAACCGGATGCTCGAATGGGTCTTCGCCCTCTGGAAGCTGCTGCTGCACCCGCGTCCCCAGAACAGTCAAACTCGCTTGAGAAAGGCGCTCCCCTAGCGGTTTCAGCCTAGCAAACACCGCCTTGAGAACTTCTTTGGTTACTGTGTCGCTGGTCGTTTCCAAGGATTGCTTAGCCATCAATGCGGCAATTGCTAACAATCCCCATTCAACTGGTTCCATAGCCTGACAGGAGTTTTTTAAACTGGCTCCAGCATAACCCAAGCCCCAAACAAAAACCCCCCGCAAACCCGTTGCGAGGGGATGTGCATCGAAAGATACACCCGAGTTGGGGTGAGATTTCTCTCACCCCAGAGCAATCTCTTAGTAGTCGAAATCGCCACCCATACCAGCGCCAGCGGGAGCGCCTTCTTTGGGTTCAGGTTTATCGACGATGATGCACTCAGTGGTCAAGACCATACCGGCGATAGAAGCGGCGTTCTGGGTCGCAGAACGGGTCACTTTCGCGGGGTCAACAATACCTGCCTCGAACATATCGCAGAACTCGCCGTTAGCTGCGTTGTAGCCAACGTTGAAGTCTTTTTCCTTCACCCGTTCAGCAATCACTGCACCGTTTTGGCCGGCGTTCTCAGCAATGCGTTTCAGGGGAGAGGTCAAGGCGCGAGCCACAATCAGCGCACCGGTGAGTTCTTCGTTCTCCAGGTTGCTGTTGGCCCACTCTTCTAAGCCAGGAGCCAGGTGCGCCAAGGTCGTACCACCACCGGGGACGATTCCTTCTTCAACAGCCGCTTTCGTGGCGTTGATGGCATCTTCCAGGCGCAGCTTACGGTCTTTCATTTCCGTTTCAGTAGCTGCACCAACTTTGATGACCGCCACACCGCCGGAGAGTTTCGCCAAACGCTCTTGCAGTTTTTCTTTGTCGTAGGAGGAATCGGTTTCTTCCATTTGACGACGGATTTGTTCGCAACGAGCTTTAACTTCGGCTTCGTTACCTTCGGCGACAATGGTGGTGTTGTCTTTGGTGATGGTGATGCGGCGAGCGGACCCGAGCATTTCCAGTTTGGCGCTTTCGAGTTTCAGGCCAGCATCTTCGGTGATGACTTGACCGCCGGTGAGGACCGCGATATCGTCGAGCATCGCTTTACGACGATCGCCGAATCCAGGAGCCTTCACAGCGGCCACGTTCAGCACACCGCGCAGACGGTTCACCACGAGAGTCGCCAGGGCTTCTTTCTCGATATCTTCGGAGATAATCAGTAGGGGTTTGCCGGAACGAGCCACTTGTTCCAGGATAGGAACTAAGTCTTGAACCAAGCTGATTTTTTTGTCCGTCAGCAAGATGTAAGGCTCATCTAACACCGCTTCCATGCGCTCGGTGTCGGTGGCGAAGTAGGGAGAGATGTAGCCTTTGTCAAAGCGCATCCCTTCGGTGATTTCCAGTTCGGTGGTCATGGATTTCCCTTCTTCGAGGGAGATGACCCCTTCTTTGCCAACCTTATCCATGGCGTTGGCAATCATTTGGCCGACTTCTTCGTCGTTACCAGCGGAGATGGTTCCCACTTGGGCGATCGCCGTGGAATCTTCCACAGGACGCGCATGAGCGGCAATTTTCTCGACGAGATAAGCGGTGGCGCGGTCAATTCCCCGTTTGAGGGCAATGGCGTTGGACCCAGCGGCGACGTTGCGCAGGCCTTCTTTAACCATGGCGTGAGCCAGAACCGTCGCGGTGGTGGTTCCGTCTCCGGCGGCGTCGTTGGTTTTCGAGGCCGCTTGACGAATCAGAGCGACACCGGTGTTTTCAACGTTGTCTTCGAGTTCGATTTCTTTGGCGATGGTGATACCATCATTGACGATTTGAGGGGCGCCAAATTTTTTCTCTAGAACCACGTTGCGGCCTTTGGGGCCGAGGGTGACGGCAACGGATTCAGCCAGGATGTCCATGCCTCGTTCTAAGGCGCGGCGGGCGTTTTCGTTATAAATGATGCGTTTTGCCATAGTAGCTCTTGGGGGATGAATTTACAGAAAAATGGATGAAATCGAGGTGATCCTTGGACTCTACTGAACGATCGCCAGGATGTCTTTTTCAGATAGAAGCACGAACTCATCGCTACCAAGTTTGATGTCGGTGCCGGCGTACTTGGAGTAGAGCACTTTGTCTCCAACTTTGACATCTACTTCTTGCCGAGTCCCGTCTTCGTTGCGTTTGCCGGGGCCGACTTGGACGATTTCACCGACTTGGGGTTTTTCCTTTGCACTGTCGGGCAGGAGGATACCACCAGCGGTTTTCTCCTCCGAGGCACTCACCTTAACAAAAACACGATCCGCGAGAGGTTTGACGGTGGAAACACTCAGAGATACGGCTGCCATAGAAAGACTCTCCAAAATTTACAAGTTACGTTAGTCTTATTTGAGGTTGTCCCAATCCACGATCCCGGCTCAAACAGCCTCCGAAGCGGTGGACAGTTGCCAAGATTGCGGTGTTGGTGTGAGTGGTTTAGCACTCTCAACCCCTGAGTGCTAATGTACCGGAAAACAACACCCCACTGCAACTTGGGGGTTAGTACGGGTTCCCGAACTGACGAGATCCAATGGGGGCGATCGCCCCCACGCCACGAAGCCACGAAGCGGTGCGTTCCGGCAGTTTTAACCCCCTTGGTTGAGGCCAAAAATTGAATGCGGTTGCCTCTTGCCTCAAAGCGGTGCGTTCCGGCAGTTTGATCCGAGTCGCTTAAAGCCAAAAATTGAATGCAGCCGGGACGCACCCTACCCGATTGCCTGTTCCCTGTTCCCTGTTCCCTGTTCCCTGTTCCCTGTTCCCTGTTCCCTGTTCCCTGTTCCCTTCTCCCCCCAA
>SMDP01000237.1 GCA_012911965.1 Geitlerinema sp. P-1104 | reverse complement strand
TTAACGGCTAGACCCCTCTCTCTCTAGCTGAGAACTCAAGCGCCTCCTACGGGGGGCGCTTTTGGCGTTGGGGGCTAGGATATAGGATGAGACGTGATCACCTTCTAGGAGGGAACATCTTGGCATCTCCGCTCAAACCACGTGAACTAACCCCGAAAGCACAACTTAGATCAGCCAATCAATCTCAATTCAGTCAATTCTTCACCTCGCCCAAAATTGCCCAGTTCATGGCGGGACTGTTTACCCCAAATTCAACGGAAACCTGTCATTTACTCGATGCTGGGGCCGGTTTGGGATCTCTCTCGGCAGCGTTCCTCAATCGTGCTCATAGGTTAGATTTAAACAGAATTGAACTGGATGCGTTTGAGATTGATCCGTCATTACATTCCCAGCTCACTAAAACTCTGGTTTCCTATCAAACATCCCTGAATTTTAAGGTAAAACTCTATCCCCAGGACTTTATCCACGCTGCCAGCGATTGGCTGTCTGGGAATTTGTTTGCTCAACCCTTACCCCGCTATCACTACGCTATTCTCAACCCTCCTTATCAAAAAATTCATAGTCATTCCCCCCACCGGAAGGCTTTGCGGCAAGTTGGAATTGAAACAGTCAACCTTTATTCTGCCTTTATCGCCCTATCTTTATTACTATTAGCGGATCGCGGACAACTGGTGGCGATCGCACCTCGTAGTTTTTGCAATGGCCCTTACTATCGGCCGTTTCGTAAACTATTACTTCAACAGGCAGCCATTCGACAGATTCATTTATTTGAATCCCGTCGCCAAGTCTTCAAAAAAGATGATGTCTTACAGGAAAACATTATTCTGCACCTTGAGCGGAGACTTCAACAAGGAGATGTTACAATTTCCACCTCAACTGATGATACATTTTATGACTTGACTCAGCGGGACTATCCCTTTCATCACATTGTCTCCCCCTCAGATCCAGAATGCTTTATTCATATTCCAACATCCCAAGAGAGTCGCCCTAATTCCCTAAGCTCAAAATTCCGTTACTCTCTTGCGGATCTGGGTATTCAGGTCTCAACGGGTCCGGTGGTAGATTTTCGTCTAAAACCGCACTTACGCCAGATGCCAGATTCAGAAACAGTTCCGCTCATCTACCCGATTCACATTCAAGATGGTCAGATAAACTGGCCTCAACCTCAGAGTAAAAAAGCCAATGCGATCGCCCTCAATATAGATACTCAAAAATGGCTTTATTCCAAGGGTTTTTATTGTGTTGTGCGTCGATTTTCATCAAAAGAAGAAAAACGGCGTATTATCGCTGGTTTAGTTAAACCAAGTTGCTGCCAAGATTCACAATTTATAGGTTTTGAAAATCACTTAAATGTATTTCATATAAATAAACAGGGATTGCCTCCAGTCCTAGCTCGTGGCTTAATGATTCTCCTCAATAGTACCCTGATCGACCAACAATTTAGGCAATTTAGCGGGCATACACAGGTAAATGTCACAGACTTAAAGCAGATGCGCTATCCCAGTTTAGAGGTTATCGGGGATTTGGGTCATTGGTCTGAGGAAGGTTCCCCACTCACTCAAGAGGCAATTGATAACAAACTGACCACATTATTACAATGAGCCAAATAGAGGAATCGTTGAAAGCCGCACGCCAGATTCTCAAAGGTCTCGGCTTGCCAAAACAACAACAGAATAAGCGTTCTGCCCTCTGCTTATTAGCGTTACTCAATCTTCATCCGGGACAACCTTGGTCTGAGGCAGAATGTCCTTTGATGGGCATTACGCCAATCATCACTTGGATACGGGAGAACTATGGTCAAGAGTATGCCCCCAACACCCGTGAGACAATTCGCCGTCAGACCCTGCACCAGTTTCGTGATGCTGGTATTGTCCTTTATAATCCAGACCAACCGGATCGCCCGGTGAATAGCCCCAAAGCTGTTTATCAGATCGAACCCAATCTCTTGAGACTATTACAGACCTTTGATACGCCAGAGTGGGACCAAAACCTGAAGAGGTATTTGGGCGATCGTGAGACCTTAATCAGTCGCTATAACAAAGACCGCCAGCAGCATCAAATTCCGGTTGAAGTTGCCTCCGGTGAAACCATTACCCTCAGTTCAGGAGACCATAGCCAGCTTATTCGAGCCATTATTGAAGAGTTTGCCCCCCGGTTCGCCCCGGGAAGTATTCTCATTTATGTTGGTGATACGGGCAATAAGTGGCGATATTTCAATCAAGCACTCCTAAGCCAACTGGGAGTAACAATTGATATCCATGGCAAAATGCCAGATGTGGTTTTGCACTATAGGCAAAAAAATTGGCTACTACTGGTTGAATCCGTCACCAGCCATAGTCCCGTTGATGGAAAGCGACATGATGAGTTAGCCGAGTTATTTAGCCGGTCGACAGCCGGATTAGTCTATGTAACGGCATTTCCCAACCGAGGGGTGATGTCTCGTTATCTAGGGGAGATTGCCTGGGAAACAGAAGTCTGGGTTGCTGATTCGCCCTCTCACTTAATCCACTTTGATGGTGAACGATTTTTGGGTCCCTACTGCGATCGCCCTCGCTGATCATCAACCGCGCCAACCTGGGGATGGAAGTGATGCACGAGCGTAACGCTCACAACTTCCCCCTCGACTTGGCAGCTACTGAAGCTCCTGCGATTAACGGCTAGACCCCTCTCTCTCTAGCTGAGAACTGAAGCGCCTCCTGCGGGGGGCGCTTTTGGCGTTGGGGGCTAGGATGTAGGATGATGCCGCGTTAATTGCGATATGAACTCAACCTTAGCCTTGAACCTAAATCAGCCCCAACACCTTCCCAACTATAGTATCCCTCAAGCCGCTCACTACCTCAGGATTCCCGAAGCCACCGTTCGCACCTGGGTTAAAGGGAGACAATATCCAACCAAAGACGGCAACAAAACCTTTCAACCTCTCATCGAGCCTCCCCAAGTTCGCCCTCAACGCCTCAGCTTCATCAACTTATTAGAAATTCATATCCTCCGCGCTTTGCGAACTCAACATAAGATTGACTTAGGGAGCGTCCGCACTGCCCTTGACTACCTACAAAGCCAATTTGACCAACCCCATCCTCTTGCCAGCAATCGCTTTCTCACAGATGGGATAAACTTATTTGTTGAGCGCTGTGGTCACCTCCTCAACGTTAGTCAAAACGGACAACTGGCCCTGCGAGCTGCTTTAGACTTACATCTCGATCGCATCGAATGGAACGATCGCGGTTTAGCGTTACGACTTTACCCCTTTACCCGAACGCGGGAAGAGCAAAGCCCCAAAATTCTCGCCTTCGATCCGCGAATTGCCTTTGGTCGCCTGGCGATCGCCCACATTGGGGTTCCCACGGATGTTGTGGTTGATCGCTACCGGGCCGGAGAAACCACGCAAGAGTTGGCAGCGGATTACAACTGCGATCTAGCTTCGATTGAAGAGGCCATTCGTTGCGAACTTCCCGCCGTAGCATGACGGGTAAGCCTCCCATCGAGCCAATTGTCTTCTATATTGACCGATGTCTCGGTCGCAAACTAGGCCAAACACTACAAGAACAAGGGCTAACCATTGCACTCCATGATGACCATTTTCCCCCAAATGCTCTCGATGTGGACTGGTTGCCAGAAGTGGGACAACGAGGTTGGGTTGTCCTGACAAAAGATGCTCGGATCAGCCGCAACACCATCGAACGCCTAACAGTTGCCACCTACAACATTCGTATGTTTGCCTTAACCTCTCAGAACTTAACCGGCGACGAGATGGCGAATGCTTTTATGGCGGCCATGACTCGAATCGAGCAACAGATCAGACAGCAAGATGCTCCCTTTATCGCCAAGGTCTATCGGGACGGTCGTGTGAAACTGTACCGCGATCGCGCAGCGCTTCTCGATGAACTCCAACATTAGAACTCAAGCGCCTCCTACGGGGGGCGCTTTTGGCGTTGGGGGCTAGGATGTAGGATGAGACGTGATTGAGGCGGTTGAAGCATGACTCGACAATTGACCATTAACTATCCTGAGACCTTTCCTGATGCGTTAGGTCAGAGCCAAGAGCAATTTGAACAAGCGGCTAAATGGGCCATGGCGGTCAAGTTATTTGAACTGAAACAACTTTCTTCGGGAATGGCTGCCACCTTATTGGGGGTAGAGCGAACGACATTTCTCTTAAAGCTAGCGGATTATGGGGTCCCCATGATTGATTTAGATGAGCGAGAACTCCAGTCTGATCTAGACAATGCCTGAGACTCGAATCATTGCGATCAATACATCGCCCTTAATTGCGTTAGTGGCGGCTCTAGGGGACTTACGACTATTACAAGACCTATACGATGAGGTTTGGGTGTCCCGAGAAGTTTGCCAAGAAATTGCTCGGGGAGGCTCCAGTGGTTTCGCGATCGCCCAATTCGAACAGGCGACTTGGCTCAATAAATGTCAGACTCCCCAACAGATCCCCCCGCTGCTCTTAAACTCCTTAGACTTGGGAGAAGCCTCGGTGATTCAACTGGCGTTGGAGCGTCAGATTCAAACCGTTTGCATTGATGAGGTGGTCGGTCGAAGAATTGCGCGTCTGAGTGGGTTATCGGTGACGGGTTCCATCGGCATCCTCCTTAAAGCTAAGCAATACTATCCTGAGTTGTCGATACGGGAGGCGATCGCCAAGATGCTCAACCACAACATCCGTCTGGGTCAAACCGTCATCGACTTTGCCCTACAACAAGCCGGGGAGAATGCCTGAAGCTCTCTAGGGGTTAGCTCATTACATAAGCCCAGCTTATATCTATCATTAGTAAAAGTTTTGTAACAAACCCTTTACAAAGCGTTACAAATTCGTTAAGGTAGTACCAGATTCATACCAATCATATCGACTCGACTACAACACCTGTAGTTACACAGCAATCATTAGATTTATGACAACCACACTCCAACAACGGCAATCCGCCTCCCTCTGGGAACGGTTTTGCAGTTGGGTGACCAGCACCAACAACCGCCTTTACATCGGCTGGTTTGGTGTCTTAATGATCCCAACCCTGCTAACCGCCACCACCTGCTTCATCATCGCCTTCATCGCCGCTCCCCCCGTGGACATCGATGGTATCCGCGAACCGGTGGCTGGTTCTCTACTCTACGGAAACAACATCATCTCGGGTGCCGTTGTTCCGTCTTCCAACGCGATCGGACTTCACCTCTATCCCATCTGGGAAGCCGCTAGCCTCGACGAATGGCTGTATAACGGCGGTCCTTACCAGCTCGTAATCCTTCACTTCCTCATCGGCGTTTTCTGCTACATGGGTCGTGAATGGGAACTGTCCTTCCGTCTCGGAATGCGTCCCTGGATTTGCGTAGCGTACTCCGCACCCGTTGCCGCTGCCACCGCAGTCTTTCTGATTTACCCCATCGGTCAAGGTTCTTTCTCCGATGGTATGCCTCTGGGCATCTCGGGAACCTTCAACTTCATGTTGGTGTTCCAAGCTGAACACAACATCCTGATGCACCCCTTCCATATGCTCGGTGTGGCGGGTGTCTTCGGTGGTGCCTTGTTCTCCGCCATGCACGGTTCTCTGGTGACCTCCTCCTTAGTTCGTGAAACCACCGAGAGCGAATCTCAGAACTACGGCTACAAATTCGGTCAAGAAGAAGAAACCTACAACATTGTCGCCGCTCACGGTTACTTTGGTCGTCTCATCTTCCAATACGCTTCCTTCAACAACAGCCGCTCTCTGCACTTCTTCTTAGGTGCATGGCCGGTAGTTGGCATCTGGTTCACCGCCTTAGGTATCAGCACCATGGCGTTCAACCTCAACGGTTTCAACTTCAACCAATCCGTGTTGGATAGCCAAGGTCGCGTCATCAACACCTGGGCTGATGTCATCAACCGTGCCAACCTGGGTATGGAAGTGATGCACGAGCGTAACGCTCACAACTTCCCCCTCGATTTGGCAGCCACTGAAGCTCCTGCGATTAACGGCTAGACCCCTCTCTCTCTAGCTGAGAACTCAAGCGCCTCCTACGGGGGGCGCTTTTGGCGTTGGGGGCTA
>SMDP01000236.1:3321-6142 GCA_012911965.1 Geitlerinema sp. P-1104 | reverse complement strand
GCGGAAAATATCTACTACCGCCAACTTCGCAGCCGCATACTTCGGGGTGTATTTCGACCGGTGACGAAAGTCTCTAAACCCGTTTTCCTGTTTTTTGGACTGCGCTGGTTTAAGGCTAATTGTCCGTTTTTGATTGCGGATTGGCTGCGATCGTTGGTGGAGTTTGAGAAGGAAAAGAAAGTGAAGGAGTCAGAGGGAAAACCAGTTCAGGCAACTCCAATGCCGGATGATAGCCCACCGAAGAAGAGGTTGGTCATTGTTGAACGAGGACATCAGGAGGTTGAGCGGTTATCGGGCCAGGTGCAGTTACTCACCAGCACCCTGTTAGTTACAGTGGTGGTGATGGGAGGAATGTTAGCCTGGCTCGGCTATGAGTTGCACTTAACTCGCTCGCTGCATCAGGAACCCTCTGTTACGCAAACGCGGAGTGAGCGTGTTCAGGACTAATGAGGTTAGGATTGATTAAAAATTGAAGATGGTTCCCAAAATTGTGCTTCTGAGGAAAACATAATCAATCCAAATGGCTTGATGAAGAATAACAATTCCCCAGAAGCTAATTTGATAGGAGCGTTTGCTGGATTTATGGCGCAGTCGTTGCTGCGCGATGAATCCACCCAACCAGCCTCCGGCTAACTCACTCAGATGTAAGGTGTTTTCGGGGATTCTCCATCGCTTTTGTTGCGCGCGAGATTTATCCTCAGCATAGAGTTTAAAGGTGACTAGACTCATGAGAGGATAAATGAGAAATGGCGCAAAAATGTCCCTGTTATCTAATAGTTGGAGGCTTCCTAGAAGGGGAAAGATTGATAGGAGGAAAACGTCAAGCCAAGGGACTCGATAGTGCTTTGGTGGTTGATAGTGCCTTGAGGATGAGGGTCTTGTTTCCTTGACTTTTAGGGATACAATGGAAGCGTTACAGGCTTGAATTTTTCCTTTTTTGTGAGTAATTGAATATTGGATTTTGTCTCCGACGTTGGGGCGACGTTTTGAGTCTTTTAGGGCGGAGATATGGATAAATATTTGGGGTTGATTGGGGTTGATTTGGATGAAGCCAAATCCTCTCTCATCATTCCATTTGACGAGTTGACCGATTTGTTGTTTGGAGGGCAAGGTAGCACCTCAACTGCGATTGAAATAGTTTTATCGATTCATAATACCATGCAAGCCTGATCCTAAAATATAAGATAAATCTCTAGTTTTTTGAGTTGTCCCAGTGGAGCGGTTAAATAATTCGGCCAGGTCTGATCAATTTTGTTAGGGGGTTAGGTGTCCTGATGCGATCGCCCCTGAAACCAGCCATCGGCGATCGCCCAGACGACCCTGAAACCCCAATTAACTGAGTTTATGGCCACAATTCCCACAGAAGCGATCGCTCGCTTGCACGGGAGAGCCACATTGACTACAAAACCGCCGCTGGGAACCGGTAGTTTGCGGTGATGATCCCATTGTCATCTTCATGTTCCCCATGCGCATTTCCATGGGATTGTTATTCATCTCCATATTGCCCATTTTCATGGGTTGCATCGGTTGCATTGGCTGCATCGGTTGCATCGGTTCCATGGGTTGCATCGGTTCCATGGGAGTTTGGGAGGAACCCGGAACCTCTGCGACTTCTTGTAAAGGTAAGGGATGAGCCTCTGAGAGGTTAGAACTTTGTCCTTGAATTTGAACCCAGCGATCGCCCCCTTGGGTCTGAAGTTTCAGGGCTACCCCGCCAGGAGTACGATACATCTGGGGGGGAGCGGTCCAGGCTCCGGTTTCAAAGCTACTACTCGACTGTTGCTGTTGTCCCGGACTGCCGCTGGCGGTGGTGACAATGGTTTGGCTTCCGGAATTGTCCAGATAAACCGTTTGGTTGGTACCCAGGTCGCATTGATAGGCCATAGCTGCTCCTTGATGTGCTGTATCTGGGAAAAATCTCGCTTGAACGAACCCACTCTTAGTCTAACGCTGCCAGGGGACAGCTCAGTAGGGGGTTTTTGTAACACCATGTAACGATTTTGCCCCCACCCCCTAGGCAAAATGCTGAAAGCCGGTATAACTTAATATAGCTATCTGGCGATTATCAGGAAAGACCTATGACCACGACTGTTCCCCAGCCTCAACTTGACGAACTCAAACCCGGCGTGAAGGTTCCCGCCAAGGAAACCATCCTCACTCCTCGCTTTTACGTGACGGACTTTGATAAAGTCGCGGCGATGGATTTGTCTCTGCAAGAGGAAGAAATCGACGCCATGATTGGGGAGATGCAAGCGGACTACAATCGCTATCACTTCGTACGCGATGAAGAGTTTGAGCAATCCTGGGAGCATATCGACGAACAGACCCGTGCCGCGTTTGTGGACTTCCTGGAACGGTCTTGTACGTCTGAATTTTCGGGATTTCTGCTGTTTAAGGAACTCTCCCGCAAACTCAAGGGTCGCAATCCTCGCCTAGCGGAGATTTTCTCGTTGATGGCCCGAGATGAAGCGCGTCACGCTGGATTTTTGAACAAGGCGATGAGTGACTTCAACATCCGCCTCGATTTGGGCTATTTGACCCGGAATCGCAGTTATACCTTCTTTAAGCCCGAGTGGATTATCTACGCGGTCTATCTCTCGGAGAAAATCGGCTACTGGCGTTATATTACGATTTTCCGCCATCTGGAGCAGAATCCCGATCGCCAGTTCTATCCCCTCTTCAAACGCTTCGAGAGCTGGTGTCAGGATGAAAATCGCCACGGAGATATCTTTAAGGCTCTGTTGCGATCGCAGCCAAAAATGTGGAAATCTTGGCAAGGTCGGCTCTGGTCTCGCTTCTTCCTGTTGACGGTGTTTGCGAC
>SMDP01000236.1:1807-3093 GCA_012911965.1 Geitlerinema sp. P-1104 | reverse complement strand
GTTCCTGAAAAAAGCGCCTCTGCTGTTGGGGACGATGGTGGATTTAACCCGCTTGTATTTCATGCGTCCGATTGATGCCGAAGCCTTACGGGGTGAGGTGTACTAGGGCAATAAACAGGGGGTAGGGGGAATGTATGAGTCTCCTACCCCGAACTACATCATGATGGTGGGAAAGGCAATTCCGAGCAGTCCAGCTAATGCTAGCCAGATGGGAATCAATTGCCAGTCTGGGATCTTGTAAGTTAAGGTCATCGCAAGCGGTAAGACCCCAATTTGGGGCAGTTAAGCCGCTCATGATATCTAATCCTATCGCGAGTACAATCGCGGCGATAGAGGCAACTACCATGCGCTGGTTAGACCGTGGTGCTTTACGGAGACTCCTGATACTACTGGGATGTTGCGTATTTACCCTGATCGGAGTCTATCAAACCATGATTATGATGCCGGGTCAGAGCTATCGGGGAGAACTCCCTCCCCTGACCTTGAGCCAGCAGACCCTCGCTCAGCAATTGCGAGTCGATATAGAACGCATTGCGATCGCCCCCCACCACTATCTAGCTTATCCAGAGTTGGTGGCGATCGCCGACTACCTAGAAGACCAATTGACCGATGTGGCACAACAGCGAGGGGAGGTTGAACGTCAAGACTACCCAATTAGCGGTCAAACCTTCAGCAACGTGATTTTAGAACTCCCCGGTCAAAAGCAGGCTGAGGAAATCATCGTCATTGGCGCTCACTATGACTCTGTGGAGGCTCCTGGAGGAGTGCCGGGAGCCAACGATAACGGCTCAGGAGTCGCCGCTGTCCTAGCCTTGGCCCGTCACTTTGCCGAGCATCCTCAGTCACGAACCCTACGCTTTGTCGCCTTTACCAACGAGGAACCGCCTTTTTTCCAGACCGAGAACATGGGCAGTCTGGTGTATGCGCGACGCTGTCAAGAGCGAGGGGAGAAGGTGGTGGGGATGTTGAGTTTAGAAACGATGGGCTATTATGACGACGCGCCAGGAAGTCAGACCTATCCTTTGGGATTGTTAGACCAAATTTATCCCATTCAAGGTAACTTCATTAGTTTTGTGGGCAATCTGGATTCAGCGAAGTTTGTGCGTCAAGTAGTGCGTCACTTCCGCCAGTCGATATCCTTCCCGTCAGAAGGAGCAATTCTTCCCGGTGCCGTCCCGGGGGCCGGTTGGTCAGACCATTGGGCGTTTTGACAGCAAGGGTATCCCGCCTTAATGGTCACCGATACCGCCCCCTTTCGCTATCCCTACTACCACACTCCAGAAGAT
>SMDP01000236.1:0-1433 GCA_012911965.1 Geitlerinema sp. P-1104 | reverse complement strand
AATGTCTTGGGTGGTGCGATCGTCCGGTAGCTCCTCTAGGCTGGTATATTGGTCGCGATCGCCATCGGCACTTTCATGAGTGGGTTCTGTGGCCGCTCCCGCCTGCCAGAGACGGACAATGGGAGTTGGGAACGTGGGTGGTTGACCGGCCCAAGCCAGGGTTTTACCATCGGGACTTAAGGCAATGGCGGAGGCTCCCCCTTGCTGACGGGTGAGAATAGAAGTATTGACTGGGTTCCCCTGCATATCAATCAGCAGCGCCTCACCAAACTGACCTGCTAAGAGATTACCATCGGCACTAATACTCACCGGAAAACGGCTAGAGGACTCATGTTGATAGCGTCGTTCTCCCTGTTGCCAATCCCAAACATCCACCTGTCCCGGAGAGCCTCCAGACCCGTCATTAGCCCAAATTGCCGGAGTTTGGGTCACCAGATAGCGACCATCAGGGGTAAACTGAAGGTTCGTGATGTCATGGGAGTCTCCCTGGAGCGATCGCAGCGGCTCGGCTGAGTTTCCCCCAACATCCCACAACTGCACCTGAGTGCTATCCTGAGATCTATCGGGTAAGTTCATCTCTACAGTCGCCAAAGTTTGCCCATCGGGACTCAGGGCGATCGTCTCAAGCAGTCCTACATCCATCGACGTCTCTAACGACCCATTGTCGAGAGACCACCGTTGCAATTCTCCGGCACAGGCTGCCCAAAGTTGGCTCCCATCCGGGGTAAAGGCGACATCTTGACATCCCGAATCTCCCCCCAAGGTTTGTTGAGCTTCGCCGCTATTGAGATCCCAAAGAATCAAGGAATCTTCGGTGCTTAATCGTCCTTGACTGCGGCTAGTTGTCGCCAGGGTTTGACCATCGGGACTCATGACCATGGCTGTGGGAGGAACTGTTGCCATTGGGGACTGTCCTGCTGGCCGATGGCCTTCCAGACGATGTAACACCTGCCCTGACGCCACATCCCAGACCTTGAGAGCATCATAACTGGCAATGGCCAACGTTTGACCATCGGGGCTAAACACCAGCTTCGTCGGAGACTCATCATGACCTTCTAAAACATGGGTCATATCGGCCATGGCCCAATCAACGGGGGTCGCCTCTGGGGAGTCATCGGCAACCTCATCGGGGTCTTGGGCAAGGTCTGAATCCGGTTCTGAGACTGGACTGGTCTCTGTTGTGGGGTCTGAGTCGTCCGTCGGCGGGTCTGCCGCACAGCCGATGATTCCCCCTAAGGCGACGGCCAGACTAAGGCTGAGCAGAAGTCGGGAAGTTCGGCAATGAAGCATGATAATCTTAGGGTCGCATCAGTATAAACCCCAGTCCTGGGAGGGCGATTTCCGGAAACTGAGGCGGGCCAACGATGTCCCAGTCCGTTTCAATGCGAGATTTTACCTAGAAAGCTTGCGCTCTACCTAAGCGGGTGAGCGTC
>SMDP01000235.1 GCA_012911965.1 Geitlerinema sp. P-1104 | reverse complement strand
GGTCGCGATCGCGAAGACCATTGAAACCCGATATCGACCGTCCTTTCGAGAAGAATCCATGAAGTCCTACCTTGCTGCGGCAATTCAAATGACGAGCGTGCCAGATCTCCATCAAAACTTGGCACAAGCGGAAGAGTTAATCGACCTTGCCGTGCGCCGAGGAGCCGAACTCATAGGATTGCCGGAAAACTTCTCCTTCCTCGGAGAAGAAGCCGAAAAAATTGCCCAAGCGCCCCAAATTGCTCAGGAGAGCGAGCTGTTCCTCAAAACCATGGCGCAACGCTATCAAGTCACGATTCTCGGGGGGGGCTTTCCCATTCCCGTCAGCGAGTCTCAGGCCTACAATACCGCCTTGCTCATCGACCCAAGTGGCACAGAGCTAGCCCGTTACCACAAGGTTCACTTATTTGATGTTAACCTGCCCGACGGCAACACGTACCAAGAATCCAGTACCGTTCGTGCCGGAAATGACCTTCCCCCCGTCTATTCCTCTCCCGAATTAGGGCAACTGGGGCTATCTGTCTGTTACGATGTGCGTTTTCCAGAACTATACCGTCACCTATCCCGCCAGGGGGCCGATCTCTTATTTATCCCCGCCGCCTTCACCGCCTACACCGGCAAAGACCATTGGCAAGTTCTCCTCCAGGCCCGGGCCATTGAAAACACCGCCTATGTCATCGCCCCCGCCCAAACCGGTCGCCATTATGGCATTCGTCAATCTCACGGCCACGCCGTCATTATCGACCCCTGGGGAACCGTCATCGCCGATGCTGGCACAAAAGTTGGCATTGCCATCGCCGAAATCAACCCCCAACGGCTAGAACAAGTTCGCGGTCAAATGCCTTCCCTACAACATCGCGTCTTCGCCTAGCGGTAATTGAATTTGAGGATATCTTCCATGTGACCAATCACCATAATCGTGTCCCCGGGATGTAGCACTTCTGAAGCGACGGGGTGGGACAGGGTTTTGCCATTGGCTCGACGCAAAGCAACAATCAGAAACAAGCCTTTGCCCCAAATCTCCACCTCGCCAATGGAGCGACCGTTGAGGCGGGAATCTCGGCTGATATCCACCTCTATCAGTTGTAGGTGAATCTGGGCCAGCATCTCATTAAGAGTATGGCCCCCCTCTTCCTGCTCAAAAAACTCAAAGGCCGTCGGCTGGGTGATGTAGTTACTCATCTGTAACGCACCAATTTCAGCCGGGAGGACCACCAGATTAGCTCCCGCTAAACGCAATTTATTCTCCGTCGTCGGTTTTTCCCCCCGGGCCAGAATCGTAAGGTCTGGCTTGAGTCCCCGAGCGGTCAGCGTGACAAACACATTCACCGCATCTTCAGGGAGTACCGCCGCTAGGACTAAGGCCCGTTCAATTCCCACCGACAGTAACACCTCTTCCTCCGCCGCATCTCCCACCTGCACGAGGTAACCCAGAGATTCCGCCACCTCCAACAAATCGGGATTGCGATCAATAATCACAAAGGGTTTGCGGGCCTGATACAGACGTTTCGCCAGAATCTGTCCCATGCGTCCAAACCCACAAATAATCGAGTGGTTCTTTAAGTTCTCAATACCCTTGGTTTTCCGTTGAGCCTCTAAAGCCCGCTGAACCTCCCCTTCTGTCACCATTTGAATGAAGCCTCCCACGATATAAACAGCGGATGATGTTCCCGCAATAATGACAAAAATCGTAAAAATTTTTTCCGTGGTGGATTCGATGGGATTGACTTCGTCGTAACCCACTCCGAAAATGGTGATGATCACCATATAAACCGCATCGATTAACTCCCAGCCGAGGAGGACATAGCCCACCACGGCTACGGCGAGGGTGCAAATAAAGACAACGCCGCCTAGGAGCATTCGTCTAAAAGCACTGTGCATGAGACATCCCGCAACAAAAAAATTGAGAGTGAACAGATGTTTGGACGGCTCCCTGGGATGTTTCTATTGTGAAGATGCTAGGGAATCGAGGGCCCCTGAAGATACTCTGACACAATTTGCAAAATCCGTTGACAGGCTTGGCCATCGCCAAAGGGATTGACGGCGTTGGCCATGGTGGCGTAGGCCTGGGGATCTTCTAGAAGCATCAGGGCTTCTGAGACAATGCGATCGCTCTCGGTTCCAATCAGCTTCGCCGTTCCCGCATCAATGGCTTCCGGGCGTTCTGTGGTGTCTCGTAGCACTAATACCGGTTTTCCCAGGGCCGGGGCCTCCTCCTGAAGACCCCCCGAGTCCGTTAAGAGAAGCGTACAACGGGCGATCGCCCCCACCAGGGCGGTATAGTCTAAAGGTTCTGTCAGAAATACCCGCTCATGCTGACCTAAAATCTGCTGCAACGGCTCACGTACCGTAGGATTACGGTGCAATGGCAGTAATAGAGCCGTATCGGGAACCTGCTCCAGAACCCGCAAAAAGCCCTGTGCAATAGACTCAAGGCGATCGCCCCAATTTTCCCGCCGATGCACCGTCGCCAACATCACTCGCTGCTGACTCCAATCGAGTCCCGCCACCTCACAGGGAGGCGTTTGCTCAGCCACCGACAGCAGCGCATCAATGACCGTATTTCCCGTATGATGAATCGCCCCTACAACCCCAGACTTGCGTAAATTCTCCACCGCCCGAGTCGTGGGCGCAAAATGCAACGTCGTCAGTTGAGAAATTAAACGGCGGTTGGCTTCTTCGGGATAGGGATCAAACAGCTCATCAGTTCTTAACCCGGCTTCGACATGACCCAGCGGGATTTTTTGATAGAATGCAGCCAGAGCTGCCGCAAAAGCCGTTGTTGTGTCTCCTTGGACGATCACCAAATCCGGTCGTAACTCCTGAAAGACCGATTCCAATCCCTGCAAACTCCGACAGGTAATATCCGTTAGAGTTTGTTTCGGTTTCATGATATCGAGATCTCGCTGGGCAGACAGTTGAAACAAATCCATCACCTGCTGCACCATTTCTCGATGTTGTCCTGTCAAAATCACCTGAGTCTCAAACTCAGTCGATTGTTGGAAACAACGAATCACCGGAGCCAGCTTAATGGCTTCAGGGCGAGTTCCTAGAGTGATACAAACACGGAGAGACGCAGACGACATAAGCGGCGATCGCACAATACGATATAGCAAACAGCACCATTGAGAATCATGGCCCCCCAAGCTTGGGGCTGATCCGGGGACAATGTTAGAGGAATTTACGGTTTACAAGTTCCCCCCATTAGGGGAGACAATAGAGAAACTGAGTCTCCTACGAACCGGTCACAGCCGACCCAGAGCGATGGTGTGTCAGTCAACTCCATCCTCTCATCCTTGCAACCCAGCCTCTCGATTCATCCCAGGCCCAATTCACCTGATTCCTAAAAGACTCTAGCACTTATGACACAATCTCAACGCCCCCCAGTTCCCCCACCCCCTCCTGGTGGTGGTCGTCGTCCCCCTCGCCCCCCTGCCCCCCCCGCACCTCCCAAAAGCCAGCGTCCCCCCGCTGCGCCCCCCCCACCGGCCCAACGCCCCCCAGCCGCCCCTCCTCCACCCGCTCAACGAGCCGCCACCGCTCAACGTCCTCCCGCTGCACCCGCCGCACCGGCTCAACAGGCCAGCCCCCGACGTGGCCCAGGCCCCAGTCCCGGTCATCCCACCATGCGGGAGATTATCCAACGCGCCGAAGAAGAAGGTTACTCCGATGTTCACGTGGGTGTCGGTGAAATCCCCCGCTATCGCGCTCGGGGTGATATCGCCCCCACGGAATGGCCCGAAACCGATCTCGATACCTTCATGAGTTGGATGCGGGAACTGATGACCGATGACGAAATCCGTCAGTTCCAAGAAAAACTCGACTTTGACGGTGCCGCCGACTTAGGTTTTGTCCGGGTGCGGATTAGTGCCTTTGATAGCTTAGCGGGGCCGGCGATCGTTCTACGGCTGATTGGTGCCGAAATTCTCACCCTTGAACAACTACGACTCCCAGAAGTCTTCAAGAGTATCAGTCTCGATTATCACAAAGGTCTGATTCTGGTGACCGGACCCACCGGATCGGGAAAATCCACCACCATGGCAGCGATGATTGACTATATCAATCGCAATAAAGCCTATCACATTATCACCATTGAAGACCCCGTCGAGTTTGTTCACAAGAGTAAAAAATCTCTAATTAAACACCGGGAAGTGGGAACCCATACCAAACAATTTTTCAATGCTCTTAAAGGGGCCCTACGGCAAGATCCAGACCTAATTCTGGTTGGGGAAATCCGGGATAAAGACACCATGAACATTGCCCTAAAAGCTGCCTCAACGGGTCACTTGGTCATGGGAACCTTGCACACTAACAGTGCTGTCAAAACCATTGAACGGGTCATGGGGATGTTTCCCCCCGCCGAGCAGCCGTCTTTCCGGGTCGCCCTATCTGAGTCTTTAGTCTCCATTGTTGCCCAAGGTTTATGTAAAACCACCGACGGTAAACGAGCTGCCTTCCACGATATTCTCATTGCCACCGATGCCGTCAAAGAATACGTCATTCAAGGTAAACTCGACGAAATCACAGATGTCATGTTGCGCTCTGAGTTCGATGGCATGATGACCATGAATAAAGCCCTGTTTAACCTCTATCAAGAAGGTCGAATTACCGAAGAAGTTGCCCTAGAAAAATCACCGACTCCTAACGAAATGGCTCAATTCATGCGGGGTCGCGTTTAGAAGATCTTGGGGACTGCCGAGCTATTTAAGGGGCTAGCCCTCTTTACACCCGGGGGAGATGTCGTGTATGCGATCGAACCCCATCATCGCGATCGCTGGCATCTCCACCTCTGTGTGGCAGTTCAGGAGGTTCTAGGACTTCCCGAACCGCCACATTTTCTCGTACCTTGTTACAGTGCCACCGTCGATCGCTATCTCAACCCACAAAGCCAGCGAATTGAAACTATTGCCGAGATCATGTTCGCCGTCTGGCGCTATCGCGGCCTACTCAATCAGCTTTTTGAATTAGAGTCCATCTCCTGGGAGTTAAAGCCGAGTTCCCTCGAACTTTGTAACCCTCTAGCTTTGGAAAGTTACCGTCAGCAGTTTCCCGAACTCTGGCAAAATCATGATCTCGTCATGCAAGTAGGACATCACGGCCATGATCCAGCCATCCTCGACCCAACCGATATCGATACCAGTGGCTACGTCTTCCGTCTCTTCATCCGTGGCGACAGTCCCAACACCGAAGAGACATTACTGCGTCTACATGAGACCCTCGATCGCGCCCTCGGTCATCCCTATACCCTCAAAGTAATTGACGTTCTCAAACACCCCCAACAAACAGAACTCGATCGCGTCTCAGCCACCCCCACCCTCATCCGCATCTGGCCCCAACCCATCCGACGCATTGTCGGCGAAATGGACGATCTCGATTTCATCTTAAAACTGATTAATAATTAACCCAGAAGAGGGCGACCACCGCAAGTGATGCGCCCCTACATCTTTATATTGCCTACTGCCTAGGGCGTCCACAAGGGCGCGCCCCTACGTTATTTCTGTTCCCTATTCCCTGTTCCCTATTCCCTATTGCCTATTGCCTACTGCCTAGGGCGTCCACAAGGGCGCGCCCCTACGTTATTTCTGTTCCCTATTCCCTGTTCCCTGTTCCCTATTGCCTATTCCCCCCATGCACCATCAAACCTGGATTCCTCTCCTAACCTTAGTCCTGGGACTCATCCCCCAATCCGTTGTCGCCCAATCCTCTCCCCGTCTGACACCAGACGACTGCCGACGCTTGGAAGTCGGCATGAGTGAAGCTGAACTCGAACGCATTTTAGACGAGTTAAACATCGAGCCAGAACAAGAACCCGGCTCCCCAGGAAATAGCCTCTGGCGTTGGATTGACGACGATAGTGGAGCCGTGTTACTGGCGGTTCTACGAAATCAGCAGCTTGCCCAACTCTCCTGCTTTGGAGTTCGTCCCCTCACTCCCGAGGCTGAGAACCAACATCAACTCTGCGCTCAAGTGGAGATGGGCATGAGTTTAGATGAGGTGCGCCAGCGTCTCGGTTCCCCAGGGGAGATGGTGCCTACAGATAATCTGTTATCAGAGGGACTATTGTGGCAATGGGAAAACTCGGCTCGTCAGGAAGTGGCGATTCTGGCCTTCTCCAATTTTGAGGTCTTGTCCGGGAAAACCTGCTTGTTTAGCCAAGGCGAACAAGAGCAGAGTCTGCAAATTCCCACTTTTGTCGAACAGCCCAACTCCGTGGTTGAAGTTCC
>SMDP01000234.1 GCA_012911965.1 Geitlerinema sp. P-1104 | reverse complement strand
ACGGGTTTCAGTCGCTTGTATCACAGTCAGGTCTATTGCGTCAGAGCTGTTTTGCTTATCTTGACATAATTTTCTGGGTACCTGGGGGGTCTAGGGACGAATCCTGGCGATGTCATGGGGTTAACTCTGTCCCAGGGAGGGATTCTAAGCGACACCATAGTCGGTATAAGGTCGCTTGTAGGGGGGATGCAACCCCAAGACGATATCCTCTCGTGCAATTCCCATTGCAACTAAGTCTTCGGCGGGATTCAACTCTGTCAGGTTTTGTTGTAGCCAAATCTTTCCGTCTTTAATATCAAAATGAATAATGGTTCGATAAATCCGAGTGAGTTCTTGCCATCCTACATCCATCCATTGATAATGATCGCGCTGGGTATCAAAGATGAGTTGTGTTTCAATGTCAGGATTGGATTGACAATAGTCCTGGTTGGCGTAATGAGTGAGAAGGCTTTGGATTGCTTCTCGATATTGGTTTAGGGTTTAGGGTGATCAGGAGAATTTATGGCAGATTACATCCGTTGCTGTAGGGGCGAAAAATTTTTCGCCCCTACAATTTGGTATCAAATGCAACAAATCACACCGTATATCCTGAAGACCCCGACAGATAGACTAGAGTCAACGGAGCAAACGGACAACAACGCTGAAACCCGGTAGAGTCTATGATGACATCAAATTGGCGATCGCCCCCACGTTCTGGCTGAGAATCGTCGCGGCTTCGTCCAGGTCGGCGTCACGGGTGAATTTCCCTAAACCAATGCGGAGAGAGCCTTCAATGGCTGATTCCGATAGGCCAATGGCTCGCAGGACATGGGAGGGGGTTTCCACGCCGGAGGTGCAGGCGGACCCGGTGGAGATGGCTAGGCGATCGCGCACTCGGGCGATAATGGCACTGTTGGGAATCCCAGGAATGGAGATATGCAGGTTTCCGGCTAGGCGATGGTCGAGGTCGCCGTTGATTTGAAGTTGGGGGATGTTGGCGTGCAGGTATGACCCGAGAGAGCCGGAAAGGTGAGTCCCCAGTCGCGAAATTGGAAGGGGAGTTTTCCAACGGCTTGGGAGCCGTCGCAGAGATAGGGGACTTGGTGGGTTTGGGCGATTTTGGCGATCGCCTCCACGGGATAGAGGGTGCCAATTTCGTTGTTGGCGGCCATGACGCGCGGATCGACGGGGGTGGTAGCGTGGTAGTCGAGGTAGATGGGAAGCATCGGCAGAGGGTAGGCTAGACTAGGTAGGGATTAATCATCCTCGAAAGCCAGGTCAGGTTATGGATAAACAACAGGTTCTGGCGTTAGTTCAGTGTCATCGCGATCGCCTGGAGGAGTTTGGTGTGAAAGCCTTGTTTCTCTTCGGCTCTGTGGCGCGAGACGAGGCGACGGCGGAGAGTGATGTCGATATTTTGGTTGAGTTTCATCATCCCGTGGGGTTATTTACTTTGCTGCGCCTGGAGTCGTTGTTAGAGGAGCTTTTTGGCTGTTCGGTTGATGTGGGAACACCCAATTCACTGCGGCCTTATGTTCGCGATTCGGTATTGAGGGAGGCGATTCGGGTAATGGTTGCCTAGGGGATGAGAAGGGTAATGATGTCGCCAAGCGTCTTCGAGGATGGCGTAGTCTGGGGGAACGGTGAGGATGAGCCAGGTGGCGAGATGGTCGTGGGAGGGGTTGGCCAGCCAGTAGGGTGGCAGGTTTTGGGAAAACCACTATAATGTAGCTTAGTGGTTACAAGGTGCGGTCATGTCAGAGGCTGAAGCGGGGCAAAGAATTGAACAAGTTAAGGAAACTGGTTCGACGACCTTGAACTTGGCAGGCTTAGGCTTAAAAACTTTACCGCCAGAGATTTGGGAGTTACAGAACCTCAGGTATCTGTACCTAAACAACAACCAGGTGCAAGAGTTGCCTTCCCAGTTGGGACAACTAGAATCCCTCAGAGAATTGCACCTGAGTAACAACCAGTTGCAAGGGTTACCTGCCCAGTTAGGACAACTACAGAACCTCTGGTGGTTAGAATTAAATAGCAACCGTCTGCAAAAGTTACCGGCTGAGTTAGTCGAACTGAAGAACCTCTTTGGCCTGTATCTTAATCACAACGAGTTGACTAAGTTACCTGCAAATCTGGGTAAATTACGTCGCTTGACCAGACTATATCTTAATCACAACAAGTTGACTGAGTTACCCACCGGGTTGGAAGAACTACGAGATCTCTGGCGGCTAGAGCTGAATCACAACAAGTTGCAAAACCTACCTGATAAGTTTGGGAAATCACAGAGCCTGCGTTGGCTAAGGCTGAATTGCAACGAGTTAGAAGAATTTCCTCCTGAGTTAGTGCAGCTAGCCAGCCTCTGGTGGCTAGAGCTGAATCATAATAAGTTGAAGCAGTTACCCGACGATTTAAAACTACAGCAACTAGAAGAGCTGGATATTGGTAATAACAAGCTAAAAAAATTGCCAATTACTTTTTGTAAACTAATAAACCTAAGAAAGCTTCATCTAAATTCTAATGACTTAGTTGAGCTACCTGCTGATTTTGAAAACCTCCAGCTTCTGGAAGAGCTGGATATTAGCTATAACCGGTTTGGTGAAATTCCTAGCTGTTTACGGGACACCAATTTAGATATCTTGCATATTCAAGGAAATCCATTGGATATCGAGGAACCATCTCTTGATAGTTGCCAATTAAAATCATACTTCGAGATCCGTAATTCAGTTAATGAGAGTTCTGTATTAGCTGAACAATTATCAGAGCAAATTAATCAATCATCTAATGGTGATACTAGGGATTTTTGGGTAGAAATTATTGATGGAGCAAAAAAACTTTACATAAGTTTTTCTGAGACTTTAAAAGACTTATCCAAAAACCCCAATTCCATGGTTTTGGAGAAGCTTGAACGTCTACTTAAACGTCTAAAACTATATGTTTCTGAATATATCTTGGGTCCTTTTATTCAAATTAATTTCGTTTGGGCTTACCTTGAGAGATTGGCAGATGGTGGCTTGGATTATGAGAGGGCTAAACAAGGAGTTAATCATCTTAAAGAAAAATATCCCGATGCAACTAAAGAGAGAATATGTGATCTTTTAGTTCTAAATAAATTTACAGCGGCGACTGGGGTAGAACTCGGTGTTGAACTCCAGGAAAAACTAGACCTAGTTGAATATAAATATGACTTCCTAGCTGTAAGCACTTTTCTAGAAGAACTTGTTTTTGAAATTGGTTACTGTTATGGATTTGAAAAATTTAACTGGCTAGAAGATGTTGTCGTTTTCGCGATTGTTTACAACACTCAGCGCTTCAAGGATCTTGGTATAGACTGGACAAAATCAACAACTTCAGATTTCAGTGAAATTCCTAAACTGTATATCAATACTTTTGCGAATTTCGTTATATTTCAAGCTATTGGATATACGGCTAAGTGCTATTACAGATTCAAGAGACAAGGTATTGACAGATATAAAGAACTGGACAAGGGTGTGGAAGCCTTATTTAAAAAGCACATTAGCCAGAAGGATAAAGTTACACATACTATTGAGATAACCTTCGAGACGACAAACAATATTGTTAATGATCTAAAAAATCCAAAAAAACAGAAGCCCCAGACAACCACCACAAAACTAAAATCGCCCCACTTTCAGACTGCTAATTCTCCAGAGGAGGGGAGTCCTGTCTCAGCCACTCTATCTGAAACGGCTAATCCTGAAGAGGATGAGAGTTCTCCAGAGGAGGGGAGTTCTCCAGAGGAGGGGAGTCTTGCCTCAGCCACTCTATCTGAGACGGCTAATCCTGAAGAGGATGAGAGTTTTCCAGAGGAGGGGAGTCTTGCCTCAGCCACTCTATCTGAGACGGCTAATCCTGAAGAGGATGAGAGTTTTCCAGAGGATGAGAGTTCTCCAGAGGAGGGGAGTTCTCCAGAGGAGGGAAGTCTTGCCTCAGCCACTCTATCTGAGACGGCTAATCCTGAAGAGGATGAGAGTTTTCCAGAGGAGGGGAGTCCTGTCTCAGCCACTCCATCTGAGACAGCTAAAAACAATTCTAAGATCTATTTAGGCATTTTTTTACTTATCATTTTAGTGTGTATCGTCTTAGTTATTCAGCATTTTCTTTGGGATTGAACCATATTACATAATGGAATTTCACAGGATTTATCTAAATGGTTTTATCTATAGCAAGCGAAGGTTCGCTTAAGATTATCTTTGCATGAAAAGGGCAACCACAAGGTATTGCCCCTACGTAATTTCTGTCCTATCCATCCCTGCTATGGCATTCATCGCAGCAAGTCAGTAGAAAACCTCACAGTTTTATACCATTTTTCGAAATGCTTGCTATACATCCGACACCGAGAGGGCGAACAGCCGTTCGCCCCTACAGACATCTATGGCACGACTTCTGAGTAAATTGGTATTACACTCCCGCTGGCTATGGCTAAACATCCCAGCATTATCCCTCCTTTCCTCCCAAGTTTCCCAACACTCTCAGCATTCAAACAAATAACTTGCGGTGTGTCACCTCTACCGACGGATTGCAATCTTGCATATATTGTAGCCATTCCCAACTCACCCAGTTGAGTAAAATCCCATAGTTCACCTGAATGTAGTTAATCCATTCAGGATGAAAGATGAGACGCTCAAACTGGCTTTTGTTCGGTTTATCAAAACAATAGATTGGCTTAATCTCATCAAACTTGGCTACCGCCAGCTTAGGGATTTCTGTATCAACACCGTGATTGATATCAATACCCTGGAGTTCATCCTTAAAAAAGGGTAAAATCAAGCGAAACGGAACATAACGCTTTAGGTATTTTACGATTTCATCGATATCTTGATGTCTGATTTCTTGGCGAATCTGATTGATATCACTCACACTGGGATGGCTGGAACTCTCCCCAGCTTCTAAATTCAGATCTCCTAGGGTTCTTACGATTTTGTCCTGGGTGCCAAAGCTGAGATAATGAATGTTAGCGGGATACCAGGCGATGACTAGCATCTCAATGACTAACTCCCGAAACTCGACAGAATATGAACTGGCAAAGCCACTGGATTTTAGTTTAGATAAAATCGCCAAAAATAGTAGATATTTATAAGATGTTGTTCGATTTTTAAACAACTCAGATAGAGCGACGAGATTTAAGTCTTGATAATTCTTATAAGAAGAAGCTGGGTTAGGGTTGGACATGAGTTTTTGTTGGTTAAATTCAACGTTATTCGTGAGCCACCGGCTCATACGGCTCATCATAGCGAATTACCCGACCTCGGAGGGGCTTATGTTCCGAGTCCAAGGGTGGAGAAGATGAGACGCGCATATCATGTTTAACCGTCTCTAAAATCGCTTCAATGATAAGGATGCGTTCCTCGATCGCAGTTCCTCGTAATTGACTGAGAATTTCGTCTTTATTCATCGTTAGATTCCCTCAGATATATCTAATACCATTTTTTGAAATCCTTGCCAGACATACACACCGAAGAGGGCGACCACAAGGGTACGCCCCTACGGACATCTATGGCACAATTTTTGAAAAATGGTATAAACCCTCAAACGTCCCGTATCATGATGTCTTGACACCTGAATCGATGGATTGCCACTCAGGAAATCCCCCAGATCACGCCGTCTCAGCGAAGCGCACCCGCCGATAAATCTCCCCAACCGGGAGTTCCACATCAAAGCGAGGAAACCCGATCGCCCCCTCCAACCCCTCCAACGCCCGAAACTCCCACACCCCCTCATCCCGACGAGAGAACTGCTCAACATACGGCTCCTGCTGACTCACCAGCAGATACTCGGCAAAACTGGGAATCGAACGATAGCGGCGGAACTTGTCCCCCCGATCATAAGCCGCCGTTGACGGAGACAACACCTCCACAATCAGCGTCGGATTGAGAATCTCATCACTTCGCTGGTCCTGAAACACCGGCTCCCCCTCCACCACCATCACATCAGGATAGGTGGCGCGGTTGTACTGAGGCAACCACAAACGCAAATCACTCGCAAAGACTTCATACTGACTATCCAATTGTCCCAGAAGCCAAGAAACAATGGCTAAGACAATTTTATTATGAGTTGCCGAACCACCCGTCATCGTCACCACCTCCCCATCTCGATACTCATGACGCTCCAGCGACTCCGCTTCAAAGCGTCGATAGTCCTCCAGACTGTAGCCTCGACGCACCTCTGACCTATCCACCTCAACCACTGGGGGGGATGTTGCTAAACCCATAGTCTCAACCTCTCACTATCACAACCTAGGCTCTCACCCTCACCAACCCCTAGTTTAAAGTATCCTCATCCCGCTCCGGCTTCGCCAAATGCTGTAACTTCTCATATAACGGCGATCGCCCCTCAGACGGCCGAAACGGGTTAATCGGCTCATGTAGTC
>SMDP01000233.1:1721-6475 GCA_012911965.1 Geitlerinema sp. P-1104 | reverse complement strand
ATTCAGTTTACGAATCCCGAGTTTGTGAATGAGTCCGTTCCCGAAGAGGTGCGCCAGGAGAGTCAACAACTGAGTCAGGCTCTCCTCGATGCCCTCAACGGGATGGTGGATTTAGATCGCTTCAACCTCGATGGAGTCAAACTACGTCTCAATCGGCTGGAGACGCGCCAAGATACATTAACCTTTAATGGCTATGCGGAAGTTAGTCATTTCCCGAGACAGGGGTAGGGGGAAGAAGGCAGTAGGCAGTAGGCAATAGGCAGGAGAAAAAGGCGATGGGTGGGAATCTATTGTTGTTGCGCCCTCTGTGTCCTCTGTGACTCTGTGGTTCCGGTTCTCTGATCTCGCCGATTGCCCCTAAATCAGGTCGATGAGGGCTTCGATGAGGGTTTGGTTTTGTTCGTCGGTTCCGACGGTGATGCGCAGTTGTGTCTCTAAGCCCGAGTGGTTGAAGTAACGAACCAGAATCCCTCGGGCTTTTAAGGCTAGATAAATCTCTTCGGCATTCTCTCGGGGAGGGGTGACGAGTAGGAAGTTGGTTTGGGAGGGGGGAACCTTAAAGCCGAGTTTCTGTAACTCCTGGCCGAGATGCTGGCGGGAGAGTTTGACTCGTTCAGCACATTGGTTTTTATAGTCCTGATCCCTCATGGCAGCGGCCCCCATCACGGCGGCGATCGCATCGATGTTATAACTATCTTTGACTTTGAATAGCCCACTCAATAGTCCCGGTTGGGCAATGCCAAAGCCCAGTCGTAGGCCCGCCAGGGAGTAACCTTTAGAGAGGGTTCGGGTCACCATGATGTTCTCGAACTCCGCCACGAGGGGCAAGGCGGTATCATCGGCGAAGTCGACATAGGCCTCATCGACGACTAACACCCCAGAAAGACCTTCCGCGAGGCGGCGCAGGTCGTCGTTGCTGACAAGATGACCGGAGGGACTGTTCGGGGAGGCGATGAAGGTGACGGCCCCCTGGGCGTCTAGGAGGGCATCGAGGGGAAGTTGATAGTTCGGGCCGTAGGGAATTTCCAGGACGGTGGCCGGTTGGATGGCGGCGAGGGTTTTGTAGAGAACGTAGGTGGGGGTGGGATAAACGACTCGGCGATGGTCTCCCTCGGCGCAGGCCCGAATGAGTAGGTTCAGGATTTCATCGCTGCCATTGCCCACGATAATCCAGTCTAGGGGAATTTCCAGAACGTCGGCGATCGCCTCGCGAAAGGCATTCGCGTAAGGATGGGGATAGCGTCGCAGCAACTCCCCCTCGAAGTTCCGCAACACCGCCATGGCGTTGGGGGAAGGCGGATAGGGATTTTCGTTGGTGTTGAGTTTGAGGATGCGGGTTCCGGGTTTGGGCTGTTCCCCAGGGATATACCCCTGCATGGCATCCACGGCGGGGCGAAAGTAGCTGCTCATCAATGGTGATATGGATAGCGATCGCCCTTATTTTATCAAGGGTTGGCTCTTGGGGTGGAGGTTCGGCGGATTCGGGTTAATTCTGAACAGTTCTTGAGACCCGACTCGGGCTTACTACAGAGGACTGACTCATCTAAGATATTGGGAGGTAGAACGCCAGTGATTCGAGATTTGAAGGCATTGGTTTGGGGCGGTCTGGTGGCGATTTTTGGCGGCTTGATTGGGGTCGGCGGGGCTGAGTTTCGGATTCCGGTTTTAGCGAAGGTGTTTCACTATAGTCCGTTGCCTATGGTCATCATCAATCTGATGATTAGCTTGGTGACGGTGACCTTTTCTCTGGTGTTTCGCAGTGGGGTGATTGGTCTGGAGACGGTGATCGCTCATGGGGGAATTATCCTAAACCTGCTTTGTGGCTCGTTGTTGGGGTCTTATCTGGGGGTTCGCTATGCGACGGCAATCAATGAACAAGCGTTACGCCGCATTATTGTGGTGTTCTTGGTTGTTCTGAGTTTGGTGCTTCTGGGCCATAACGTTATTTTGGGCTTGGTGGGATGGACGATGCCTCGGGGACTACAAGTGGTCGTGGGGGTGCTGGCGGGATTGGTGATTGGTTTATTTAGTAGTCTCTTGGGAGTGGCTGGGGGGGAACTTCTAATTCCCACGATTACGCTGGTGTTTGGGGTGGATATTCGCTTGGCGGGGAGTTTAAGTCTGGTGATTAGCTTCTTAACGGTTCTTATGGGGTTAACCAAATATCGTAGCCAAGGTATGTTTGGTCGGGTTCGTAAAGACCGGCGGTTTATTCTGTTTATGGCTCTTGGTTCGGCAGTTGGGGCGGGGGTTGGGGGCTATTTATTGCAGTATGTTACCAGCGATTTTATTTATATTATTTTGGGGGTATTACTGTTAGGATCTGCCTTGAAATTGAGTCAAGAGGAGGGGGAGTAAGTCCGGGAACTTGAGTTATGGCAAATCAGTCCAGGTTTCGGGTAGAGGAAACGGGTGATGCTTGCGATATTCATAAGCGCCCATGAGTGCGCCCCAGAGTCCTTTTCCGCTGTCTGGATCGATGCCGCGATCGCGACTGTACAGACAGTCTGGAGTTACGTCAAAGCCGAGTTCCACTTGACGGGTTTTCCCTTGATAGTCGAAGCAACATCTTGCCTCCTGGGGGGGATTGGCGATGAAACGATCGCTCGCTTGAATAACCTGTAAGCAACAGCCGGGAAGTTCGATAAAATCTTGGGATTGAAGGGATTGTAGGCGTTGGGGTTCCCTGGCCGCGCCGGCGATCGCCTCGGGATGACGGAAGGCCCGATAGACGACCTGTAGGGGCATTCCGTCAGGGTGGGAGAGTAGCATTAATCGTTGTCGATAGGGCTGTTCTAGCTTCAGGAGTGGGGCTTGTTCGATAAAAATGGCATAATGACCATCAATCGGTTGAGAGAGGGGATATTGCCAAACACGAGTGGGAACAAACCAGGTTGGGTTATCCTGGGCTTGTTGTTGATTATCAAACACTCCGGCTAGGGCTTGTGCAAGGAGTTTTAGGGAAGATGTGGATGACATGGGAGCAATGGGGGGGAACGTCAGAATTGACAAAAGAGAATTCTAGGTGGGGAACTTGACGATGCTCTTGGCTAAAATAGCGATCTAAATCACAGCTTTTCCTGGTATAAGCAGATACGAAAAACATTAAATATAACTGGTTTTATTAAGACCTTAAACCTAGGCTTAAATTTACTAAAAAGCACAAACATCACAGTTATTCAACACAAACTCATCAGCCAAGGTTTATGATTATTCCCTGTCCCTTACCTGATGCCATCATGAAACCCTACCAAACCATGCCGATTCAGGAGTGCGGTGAACGCTTAGTTCCCATTCCCGATGGGTTATTTTCCTTGGAATCGCCCCATCCCTATCGAGAATTGGGGGCCCCTTATGGCGATCGCAGCCCCTTCTGTTTACGCGAGAGTGTCTTGGAACGCTTATTTAATGCCCAAGAGATTCTCCAAAGCAGTCATCCCGGTTGGCGATTGCGGATTTTCGATGCCTTTCGTCCGGTGGAGGTGCAACAGTTTATGGTAGATCAGGCCTTTGCCGATCTGCTGCGAGAACGAGGCTTAAAATCCCGTCGTCTCTCAGAGGAACAACGGCAAGAGATTTTGGCACAAGTCTATGAGTTTTGGGCGGTTCCCAGTCAAGATGCCCAAGATCCGCCCCCCCATGCGACTGGAGGGGCAGTGGATATAACCTTAGTCAATGCCACGAATCAGGTGGTGAATATGGGATCGCCCATTGATGAGATTTCCCCGCGATCGCATCCCAACTATTTTGCCGAAGCCCAAACCGAGGTCGAACGAGAGTATCATCATCACCGAGAATTGCTGGCCCGGGTGATGGCGGAGGCGGGGTTTGCCCAACATCCCCAGGAATGGTGGCACTTCTGCTACGGTGAGCGGATGTGGGCCTGGCTAACGGGGCAGGAGGCGGCGATTTATGGCTTACCCGGGGGGAATTAAGCCTCTTTGGCGGCGGAACGGGCCTGTTTGACCATCGCGATTAGGGTTTGATGGGCATCTTCAGAATCTTGCAGTTGGTGATCGAAGGGAATCCGTAGCTTGAGGGTTTCGCCGTTGGCCTGAACGCTTAAATCCATCCCCTGGGGATCGATGGCCTGCATTTGGGCGGCTTCAGCATCGCGGCGATCGCCGTACACTTGGGCGTAAACTAAGACGGCGCTGGCGTGGTCGTCGTTCATGTGTTTACAGATGCGATCGCTGACGGTGGGGGTAATCGGGTCACTCATGGCAAGATTTTCAGGTTCGATAAACAATGTCTCTCTAGCTTAAATGGGATTTTCCAATCAAGACAAGTCATCCCGTCTCAGGCCTCGGGAAGCGGGGGGACGGCCTCCCACCTGGCGCGTGGTTCTGATTTTGTTCCTGGGGGTGTTGGCGGTATCAACGGCGGCGATTTGGGTGCGTTTGGGGTTGGAGTTGCTGGAGGGGAGTGGCGGACTGGCGTTAACTCTGGTGATGGCGGCCTCGCGGTTGACGGTGGCGGCGTTGCTTCTGTCGGGAAACTGGCGTCGTATCCCCCGTCAGGTGACTCGACGACAATTTTGGGGGGCGGCGTTATCGGGGCTGTTTCTGGCGTTGCATTTCGCCGCCTGGATTAGTTCTCTGTCTTATACCTCCATCGCCGCTTCGACGACGTTGGTGACGACCACTCCCTTGTGGGTGGCGTTGTTCTCCTGGATTCTCTTGGGGGAACGTCTCTCTCTGAGGACTTGGCTGGGGATGGCGATCGCCCTGGGGGGAGGAGGCTTAATTGCCTCA
>SMDP01000233.1:0-1556 GCA_012911965.1 Geitlerinema sp. P-1104 | reverse complement strand
TTGCTGTTATTGCCCCTTCCCTGGCTGCTTGGGGGCGGCTATGGGGGCTATCCGCCGCTATTTTACGGTTATTTGTTGCTGATGGGGCTATTGCCCCAGTTGTTGGGACATACTAGCCTCAATTGGGCCCTGCGCTGGCTATCTCCGACTTGGGTCACCTTGGCGGTGTTGTTGGAACCGGTCTCGGCGAGTAGCTTGGGGTTGTTGCTGTTTGGAGAAGTTCCAGGATGGCAGGTCTGGTTCGGGGGAGGTGTGGTCTTGACTGGGGTGGCGATCGCTGTTTTAGGGGGCCGTGAGAGGAGGGGCGATCGCGATCAGTCAAGGGACTGATGACGATCGCATTTCTGTCCTATGGCGATCGCAATAATCCTGATAAAAACTGCCATCCTAGTAGTAAGGGACATAGATAGATTAACAGGCGATCCCCATGACTCAAACTTCCATGGCTCATTCCGACAGTAACAGCGCCGCTGCTGATGACCGCAAGCGTTCTGCCCATGAAATCTACCAGCAAGAGTCTCGACAAGTGTTAAAATCTGTCACTAACATTCTTGCCGTGGATCTGATGTGGTCACTGGTGGGTTTAAAATCGTGACAGGAGGCTGTTTCTATGGTAACAAAACCTCAACCTAAATACATTAACCTAAAATCATAAAGAGAGAGGAGAACTTGATCGTCTCCTCTCTCTTTTTGCGGATACTATTTATAAATTCGCAAGAGGTTGTTAGACTAGATCCCAATGCTGTCGTCGTCACTGCGACCCCTTCTATGTCAACTATCCCCCCCGTAACGATCATCGGTGCTGGCCCCGGAGATCCTGACCTGATTACCCTACGGGGACAACAACGCCTCGCCCAAGCCGATGTGGTGTTTTATACGGGTTCCCTAGTTCCCCCAGCGATGTTACAGCATTGTCGCCGAGATAGTGAACAAATTGATACCCGAGGTGAAACATTAGAACATTGGGTGTCTCGGTTGCTGCAGGATGTCCAAGCGGGTAAAACTGTGGTGCGACTGCAAGATGGGGACCCCAGTCTTTATGGTGCAGTTCATGAGTTGGTCGTCTATCTGATTCAGGATAAAATTCCCTTCGAGATTGTTCCTGGAGTCAGCGCCTTCCAAGCAGCAGCGGCCCGCTTGCAAACGGAACTGACGGTTCCCAATTTAGTGCAAACTATCATCCTCACCCGCACTCAGGGACGTACCCAAGTTCCCAGTCGTGAGGATTTAGCCAGTTTGGCCCGTCATCGCGCTTCGCTTTGTCTCTATCTCAGTGCGGGTCAGATTCACAAGGCCCAAAGCCAGCTTTTGCAACATTATCCTCCAGAAACGCCGATGGCCTTGTGTTATCGCTTGGGTTGGGAGGATGAGTTAGTGAAATTGGGGACAGTGGCGGATATGGCGCCGATGACGGAACGGTTGGGGTTAAAACGGACGGTGTTATATGTGGTGAGTCCGGCGTTGGGGGCAACCACGGAGGGGCGATCGCGGTTGTATGATCGTCAACATCATCATCTGTTTCGTCCCCCATCGTCTCAAACGGGTGAATGTTAAGC
>SMDP01000232.1 GCA_012911965.1 Geitlerinema sp. P-1104 | reverse complement strand
CCACAATCGCGCCCATCCCTCATCTCAGGAAGTCGCCATGTTGCGGGGGATTTTGCGTCAGGTGAATTGGGCAATTGGGAAGTAGGGAACACCGGAACACCGGAACTGGGAGGAGGGGGAAGCTGTGTTCCGGCATCAATTCGGGTTAGGTTTCGACCCATCGATTCAAACTTGCCCGAACGCTCGGGCTGAGTTAGACAACCATTCTGGGCATCATTTCTTGGACGATGGCCCGCGACTGTTCAGTTCGTTTATCTTCCAGTTCTCCCCCTAACACTCCCAACGCTGTAGCAATCACATCACGATGAGTTTCACAGGCAAATAGATGATACCAGAGCAATAACTGTTTTTGAGATGGGGAGTTGGTTAACTTGCGCTTTAAACGACCCAGATGTTTCCTAGCAAAAGGAACCGGACGAAACTTGGTTTTTCGTTCTGACCGGGACAGTTCTAAGTAGTCTCCATAAAAACTTTTGTACATTTGAACTGAAGCTTCTTGCCAAACCGAATCCAATAAATCTGGCTCTTGTAAAGGGGCATTACATTGGTCTAAGTAATGCTGATGTATCTGGGCTTCCTGAGGAGTACTACTGCGGATAATGATTTCATCCCCATGACTTTCTAAAACTACGGTTTTGATGGCATGGGTGAGCTGATTATTTTCAATTGTTAGGGTTGGCACAAGCGACCAGGTTCCATGTCGATGTCTTGACCAAAGTTTGGGATTGGCAATAAAATTACCCACGCCATAGAAAATTATCCCCTGTTTATAAAGTTCATACCCTTGAGGAACATGGCTATGATGACCATGAATGATATCCGCGCCCGCGTCAATTAAGGATTTCAAGTAGTTTTGCCATTGAGGAGAGGGCCAAGGACAAATTTCTGCACCTGCATGAATAGAGAGTAAGACAATATCACAGTCTTGCTTGAGAGTTTGGATATCCTGGTGCAAGTAAGAATCGAGTGCAGCCACCCCAGGACGAAATTCTGAAGCGACTCCAAATTGGGTTTCACAGCGTGCTAAAATCCCGATACGAATCCCATCTTGGTCAATCATAATCGGGGCTTTTGCCTGTTGGTCAGCTTGACCCCCCCCTAAACAGCGAAAGGGAACCGCCTCACATTGTTCGCGGGTATGTTGCAGTCCTTCCCAGCCATAATCCATGGCATGGTTGTTGGCGACGGTGAGAATCCAATTGGGGTATTGGCGTTGCAGTTGCTGAAGTTGGTCACCATATCCTTTAATGTTAGGGCCAGCTTTAGGACGTTTAGCCATCCCCGCTGCCGGAAGTGGGGTTTCTAAATTCCCTAGGGCAAAGTTGACCTGTGGATGGAAGATTTCTTGAGCGTTGAATTGGAAGTTCTGCTTGCCCAGACAAACATCACCAACGAGGGACAACCGAATCATGATTTCAATGAGTCTTCAAGTTTTGTGTTATGGGACTTTTATGCGGTCTTATCCCGGATTCAGAAGCGGTAGAGACGGGAATGCTGGCGGCTTCATTTTATCATAAGCAATTGAGGAAAAGGCAAAAGGAATTGGATTTACTGTGGTTGTCGCTCGTAGGTGGGCTAGAATCGGTAACGGAACTCGCACAGTGTTGACTGTTCACTCATGTCTAATCCGCCGCCCCGTCGTTCAAGTCGTTATGAAAGTTGGAGTCGCCGTCAATGGCGAACTCGGTTGCAGGCTGGGACTGGGTCGCGTTCCCCTCGTCAGGCGGTGAATAGTAAGGTGACCCCCATTTCCAGTCGGCGGCGACGACGGGAGGGACCGGTGAATTTGCCGACCACCCAGCGGCGGCGAGTGCGGCGAGAGCCGATGTTGGGGAGTTCAGTCCCCTTTCCCTCCCGTCGTGGGACCCGTTCGTATCTACATCGAGGCGTTCCAGGACAAATTCCCCTCCCACCGCCAACGGCTCGCCCAAGTCGTCCGGGGTCTCAGTCGCGGCGTTCTGGCAGTGGGACGACCCGCAAAACCGGTAGTCAGCCACAGAATCGGACCGGTTCAGCGGTGGGAACCCCCCGTCGTCGCCGTCGCCGTCGTCTCCCGGTTCCGGCCCCCCTGTTGCCGATGCTCTATGGGGCGCGGTTGGCGATTGCTGGGATTGGCTTGAGTGCGGTGGCGGGGACGTTGATGGCTCTGTGGACTCCGGTTCCCTCGGAGGGGTCACTGGAGCCGAGAGAGTCTGTGGAGACGGCGACTCCTGGGTCGTTGCAGCGGTCTCTGGGACGAGAGTTGACGGATTTGACGGGCCAGTTGCAGGAGTTGGTGGCGGAGTATCCTGACCTGACACCGGGGTTGATGGTGGTGGATGTGACGACGGGGGATTATGCCCAGATGGGTCAGGATAACCCCTTCTCGGCGGCGAGTACGATTAAGATTCCCATTTTGGTAGCCTTTTTTCAGGCGGTGGATGCAGGGCAGGTGCGCCTGGATGAGCCGTTACGGTTGGAAGAGTCCCATATTGCGGGGGGGTCAGGTCGTTTACAGGACGAAGTGCCGGGGTTGGAACTCTCGGCGTTGCAGGTGGCGACGTTGATGATGGTGGAGAGTGATAATACGGCCACGAATCTCATCATTGACCGTTTGGGGGGAATTGCGGCGTTGAATGACCGCTTCCGTGCATGGGGAATGCAGGAGACGGTGTTAGAGGATTGGCTGCCGGATTTGCAGGGAACCAACCAAACCACCCCTCGGGAGTTGGCAGGGTTGTTGGGCCAGATTGAACGGGGGGAGTTGCTGTCGATGGGGAGTCGCGACAGGCTGTTGCGGGTTATGATGATGACGGAGAATGATACGCTATTGCCCCAGGGGTTGGGGACGGGGGCGGTGATTGCCCACAAGACGGGGAATTTGCGGGGAGTTTTGGCGGATGCAGGGTTGGTGGATGTGCCGAATGGTCAGCGGTATGTGGTGGTGGCGTTGGTGGAACGACCTGAGTACGACGACCGCGCCGTTGAGTTGATTCAGGAACTCTCGGCGCGGGTGTATGGGTATTTTGTCAATGAGTAATTAACACCATCGGTGACGTTACCTAAACTCCAATGTCGGGTGGGAGCGAACAATTGCTCGCCCCTATTCCGGCTTAGTTGTTAGTTCAAAAATGCGAAATCATCAGTCTTGAGTTCGCTAATACCGGTAAGCCCGACCAACTCAGTAATAATACGGGTATTTGTGCCGCTGTTCAGGTTTGAAGTGCTGTCCCGCAGCAAGAAGATGCTTGACCCATTGTCATAGGCGAAGATAACGTTTCCTACATCTTCTTGAATGGTACCGGGGGTAAACACAGTTTCATTAATGCCCCCCATGTCCGAAATTCCATCACCTGCACCATAAGCATCAAACAGTATTTTGTCCCCTCCATCTTCTCCTAACCCTTGAAAATCAAGGATTCTGTCATATTTTGCTGAATCAATTTGGGTCTTAATGACAGCAGCAATATCTGCCGCGCTTGTTTCTCCTCCAGCATTAAAAGCAGCACTTCCCGTGAAGTTTTGATACCCAAATACATTATCGCCCGAACCACCTATTAAAATGTCTGACTTATCGCCGTCGCTGCCACCAAAATTGCCGTAAATGGTGTCGTTTCCTGCACTACCCTCAATCCATTCAGCCTCATTTCGTTTTCCCTCAAAAACATTTCCTGAGGTAGTTTTTTTCTTTTGATCAACAATGCCCAAGAAGAATGTGTCAGAAGCAGTTTGACTCGCCGTATCGGTAACGGTCACGGTGACTTCCGCTAGAATGATATCACCATCATCGTAGGGATTGTTGGTATCTCCTGTAGGATTCGGCGCCGTTCCAGTAATCTGGCCGGTATTGGAATCAATGCTTAATCCACTCGGAAGGCCTGTAGCTGAGTAAGTCAGAGCGTCATCATCATCGAAGTTATTGCTAACGTCAATGCTTACAGCTGAACCTTTGACAACCCCGCGATTTCCAATTGGGTTATCCACTGTAGGGGGAGCATTAGTGACAACAGTAATCGTTGTTGACGCTTCGGTGTCACTAAAGGCAGATGTTCCACCCAGGTCACCTGGAAGTGTTACTGTGTCACCATTGTTACTACCATCTGTTCTGTCCCAAGCTCTAAACTCTATAGCTCCAGCCGTACTGCTGTTATCAAAGCTGTTCTCGGGAACGAAACGAACCCTCGTATCATCATCGGATTGTAGAAGTAGTCCCTCTCCTGATGTAACGCTGATAACAGTCCAATTGCTTCCATTATCAGTGCTGAACTGCCATTCTCCGTCTGGTGATCCAGTAATTGCAGTAATCGCGATCCCTTTGTCGGAGCCTATATCATTATCGGTGATAATTGAAGTCCCGCCACCGTCATCGAGTAGATCTTTGACGAGAGTTCCGTTGTTGTTCTGCTCAGTTGCCAAAATTGATCCAAATGGAGTAATCGGGCCAGCACCGAAAACTGGGGCATCATTGATAGACTCAGACTCAACTTGAGTGGCACTGTTAGTCTCAGGAGGATTAATCTGGTCGTTTACCGTGATGGTAAAGGTCGTGGTTTCCGTATTTCCCACAGCAACACGATTTTCTTTGGGATCAAACCTCAACTGACGCACAGCCTCTTGAACTTCACTAGGCAGGGCTTCAATGGTGTAACTCCCATCTCCGTTGTCTGTGAAGTTTGTAAACCCACCATCTTTGGTCAGAACACCTTTGTCAGCATCATCTAGCGCAATAGTAACGGTTATTTTTTCACCATTAGCATCGGTATCCGGGTCACTGATTACAATATCACCAAAGGGAGACACAGAGGTTTTGTCTCCTGTCTGTTTTTGTTGGGTTCCCTCGATTGTCGGTACTCGATTAGCACGGACATCAAGAGTAATTGTTGCAACCTCACTTTCCTTATTTCCAACATCGCTTGCCGTAATTGAAATGCGGCGTATCTCTGGCGTGAACGTTCCTGTATTGATGTACTCCAAGCTTTTCAGAGCATCTCGAAAATCTTGAGCTGGACTGCTGTCATTGTCAGCTTCAATCTTAATTCGAGAATTTGGATTAGTGTCAAATACTGGATGTGCAGCGGTGGAAGAATTTCCATTGAGAGAAGCTAATAAATTAGGTGGCGAGGTGACTTGTATCTTTTCAGTACTATCCGCTCCATTATCAACACTTTTGATTTCGCTGATAATCCAAAGTGTAGTAATGTCATCCTCTGCATCAAAAAGCAGGAGATGGTCGGGGTCGATTTGGCTTTCTGATTCTCCGAAAATAGAGAATTCACCACTCTGATTTTGAACAAAGACGGCACTAGCATCTAAACTTTCTTTTCGAGTATCCAAATCAATCAGTGGCACCGAAGATTCTTCAACTGTGATGTTAATTGTGCCAGGCTCAGATTCTAATTCTCCATCTTTGGCAAAAAAGGTAAAACTATCAGACCCGGTAAAAGTGGGGTCATTGGGCCGGTAGGTAAAACTCCCATCATCATTGAGAGTAACGCTGCCGTTGTCCGGCTCATCTTTAAGTTGGAAGGTAAGGTTTTCGTCCTCTCCGACTCGTCCTTCCTTGGTACGGCCCTGTCTTAGGTTAATCCCTCCATCCTCAACAGTTGGGACGGTATCATCCTCCCCGGTATCACCCTCCCCATCATCCTCCTCGGTATCATCCTCCTCGGTATCATCCTCCTCGGTATCATCCTCCTCGGTATCATCCTCCTCGGTATCATCCTCCCCGGTATCATCCTCATCCACCGGAGGCTCAATCACCGGCGGAACCCCAGGCCCATCCGTCGGCGGCGGCTGCGGTTCTGTCGTCGTGTCCCCAGGGTCTGGTGCAGGGGGTAACTCATCCTCAGGGTCCACCACCGGCGGCTCAGGGGGTCCTGGGTCTGGCGTATCAGAGGGGGTTAAATCTTCCGTAAAACTCTCCCGCGTCAAAGCACTGCGGCGCACATTGTGAATCACCGCCAGGAACTCCCCGGTGGCTAAATTGGTGAGGACATAATTGCCCCGACTGGAGTTGCTATCGCGACGAACAAAGGCAATGTTAATGGCAGAACGGTCAATGGTCTGTCCCTCAGGACCCCCCAACAAGGCAATTTTATCATTGGGTTTGAAGCGCAAAATCTGGTCGGCATCATTGATACTCGCGCCGCCATTGTTGATATTGAGAACAAAGATATTTTCCCCAGTTCCCCCAATCAGAACATTAGCCCCCCGGTCCCCGGACACAACGTTATTGCCCCGTTCCGCCCAAAGGGTATCATTGCCCTGACCCCCATAGAGGAAGTCATTGCCTAACCCCGCCACCAACACATCATTCCCCGGACCGCCAAACAGGATATTCTCCCCGTCAATGGCAAACAGGGTATCGTCCCCGTCATCCCCACTGAGGATATTATCCTGTTCACTGCCAAAAATCTTATCGTTGCCCTTCCCCCCAAGCAGGGTATCCTGACCCCGACCGGCTCTGAGGGTATCATTGCCCTGATTACCAAAAATGAT
>SMDP01000231.1 GCA_012911965.1 Geitlerinema sp. P-1104 | reverse complement strand
TGATCCAGGAAATTCAACGGCATCCCGCGACTGAACCCTTCAATCCACAACGCCACCTTGCACAAATCCACCGCCAAAGGATTGAGATCCACCCCATAAATACAATTTTGAATCGCATCGCGAACCGATCGCCGCAACACCTCCCCACCCGGTTGCAGTTCCCCCGTCCGAACCCGCGCCAGTTCCTTGCCAATCCGTCTTGCTGCCGCCAACAGAAAATGCCCCGAACCACAAGCGGGGTCACAGATGTTCAGGGAAAGTAACGCCGTTTCCGGGTTCTCCCCTGCCTGCAAAGCATTCTCAATCACCGGGTCTAGGGCCGACTTCACCAACTGCGCCACCAACGCTTGGGGCGTATAATAGGCCCCACTGGTTTTGCGTTCCGTTCCCACATTGAAGCGAAACTGATAGAATCCCCCAGATTGCTGGACCTGCGGCGATAAATCCAGCAAACTCTCATAAACGCTGCCCAATTCTTCCACATCCAAGGCAGCATAATTGACCCGGCGTAACCTGGCGCGTTCCTCATACAAGGAGAGCGATCGCACCGCCCGCAGTAAACTATGATTGTCCAAGGCGCACTCGTCCAACACCGCCAAAGTCTTCGCCCCAAACAAATCCCCATTCAATGGCGAGAGTCCCAACACCTCCCCACTGCCATGTTCATCAAACAAGCGAAACGTCACTTGCAACCCTGACCACAAATCCCGATACTCACTCCGTCCGGGAGGCAACGCGCGTTCGGCCAAGGCTCGCAACCGTTCGACACTATAATAGTCCCGATAAATGCGATGATTATTGAGGTCATCCCCTGCCAGCAGCAACTCTCGGGATTCCGCCACCATCAAAAACAGCAAGCGATAAATCAGCAGCAGCAAGAGGCGATAGAATTGCGCCGCCGTCAGATCCTCCGTCAGATCCTCAGTCCCTCTCTCGGAGGGTGAGGGGGAAATCTGGTCTTTCAGGGAGAGGCGATCGCGCAAACCCTGATTGTCCCGATGCTGCAAAAACCCATTCGCCAACTCGACAATCGCGCATTCGACTCCATCGCGCAACTTATCGCGAACTCGTCCCCCCTGCTGTTGCGCCTCTTGGTGATAAAACTCCAACAGACAGCGATCGGCCTCTTGGGCATCCTGGGGTAGCCGGGTGCGATGAAACAGCCGATAAAATAACTGAAATTCGGCAAAATTCTCATTGGTGAGAATCGATTGCAAATCAAACTCAATATACGTGAGGCGAGTCATCAAAGAACAATCGCGCAACAACCGCCATTGCAACCCATTCGTCACTACCCCCCACAGATGTTCCGTGCGGTTGAGATACTCCTGCATCAAAGCATGGGCAGAAAGGCGCGGCGTTCCCGAAGGCGGACGTTTTTCCAACTCCAGCCGCGCCCCAATAGCGTGAACCGGAGGCCGATCTTCCCCCGGTTCAGCGCGATGAGAAATGGCAAAGGTTTGCCCATCCACAACGGCAGCCTTAGCCGTATAAACTGGGTCATACCCCAACAACGTCAACAGAGGCACGACCCAGCGATCGCGCGTCAAACTCGTTGCCGACTCATCAGCATCCAGTTGACTCAACCGCCGTTGAAAGATGTGCCAATAATCCTTAGCATCCCCCCAGGCCAAGGCCATCTCATCTTCGAGTTTGATCGTTTTCTGGAGTCCAAAATCTGCCCCAGTTTGCCCTTTCAACTCTCCCGAGGCTAAATCGGCCGCCATATCCGGGACAATCAGATTACCTTCAAAACGGATTCCAGTTAGATTAGCCAGTGGGGTCATGGTTTTGGGAGTTGGAAGTTAAGCGCGATCGTATCATAGTCCCAAGCTGGGACAGGCGTTCAGCGACGGCAGCAAGCCAGCGGCACAAAAGAAGTCGCAACGCGCGTTAAATACGGACTGGGTGGGTTCTCCTGTTGAGATTGGCTGGGAGTCTATCAATCTCAATTGTCGGTCCATAACAGATAAATTCCAATGATATCCATGGGCAAAATCGGCGTCACCTGCACTTTCCCTTCCTGAGTGATCGCCCGCACCCGATGATGTGCCTCCCCCAGTTGCTGCGATCGCTCCTGGGCCAACTCCTCCAGGAATGGGGTGAGGTCGGCTAACCGCTTCAATACCCCTTCAATGGAGGTTTTTTGTCGCGCTAACGGTAAATCTCCCGTCGGTTGGGCCGTTGCCAATAATTCCTGGACTCGTTGTGAGTCCAACCATTGGGGATTGCGGGGAGTTCCCGTAAATCCCACCGTCAAACATTCCTCCACCATCAGCAGCTTCCCCTGACGACTCTCCAAGCGATGGCGCAAGCGCAACAGCATCAACACCGTCGGTTGCGTTACCGCCTCGGTGACAATCACCTGGCATCTCGACACAATGGCTTGAGAATTTTGGTCAAAGGCTTGGGCGAAAACATACTCGGCCAACCTTTCCACCAGAGGATGATTGCGCCCCACATACTCCACTCCTTCCGGGGCTGGATGATAAAAGGTGATTGTTTTGGGGCCAGCCTCTATCGCCGGTTGTAGACACTCCGGCACCTCGGGGATTTTCCAACCCCCCTTGCCCTTAATCAAGGCCGCCTGTAACTTCTCAAAGCCAATCCGCACAAACCGTTCCACATCCGCCTCTCGACCGAGGGCGCGATCGACTTCTACCAGTTCCCGTTCCACCTCTTCGGGTTTAATGCTGCGTTGGGCGAAGCGAGTCCGAGTTCGTTTTTCCCGTTCCACGGCCCGATCCCAAGTTTGATGGACTCCATCCAAACTCGACCCATCTCCCAACTCAAATAACGACAGTTGGCGGGCATCCGTTGCCCGTTCAAACAAGGACTTAAACACCGCCTCTGAGACGGTTTCGCTATCCATCGGCACCGGAACCGTAATCCCTAAAGTCCGGTGAATTGCCACCGCTTTTCGAATCAACACCTCCAGAACCGCCCCATCCACCGGGTTATCCTTACCAAACAGCAAGATACAGCGCACCTGTGGGGCAGTTTGTCCGTAGCGATCGACCCGTCCCTCCCGTTGTTCGAGGCGGTTCGGATTCCAGGGTAAATCGTAATGGATCGCCGAGGAGAAATGCTCTTGCAGGTTAATCCCTTCGCTGAGGCAATCCGTGGCCACCAGAATCCGTTGCGGATAGCCCACCAATTCAGCCAGGCGCGTTTCCCGTTCCTCTTCTGACTGTTCTCCATGAATGGCGATCGCGCGAATGTTACTGTTGCGCTTGCGTTCAAAGGTTTTCTGCAACGCCGAGGCGACATACTTCGCCGTGGCAATATACCGACACCAGACGATGGGATTGCGGCCATCCTCAAGGAGTTCTCCCACCAAAGTAATGGCCCGTTTCAGTTTGCGGTCTCCTTTTTCCTGCAACCCTTGGGCCGCTTTGACAAATTCCCGCAATAACCGCCGTTCGCGATCGGAATAGCTTTGTTTCCCCCGCTGCACGATCGCACTGGGGGCCAGGTCACTGGTGCGTTCCTGTTCGGTGGGGTCATCTACATAAGCGGCAGCTAAATCCTCATCAAACAAAGGGTCTTCACTCAGGAGAATCTCGGGTTCTGGGGTCTCCTGGCGACTCGCTTGCCGTTGCAATGTGGCGACAGCAGCAGCGGGAGAGGACATCACACAGCGAATAATCGCCAAGGCTGACCAATACCGCCCCCGACGTTGGGCATGAGTCAGGTTATCCCCAGTATTGACCAATCCTCGGGCAAAATCATAGACACCCTCAAACAAGGTTCGATAATCACGACTTAGGGTGTAGTCGGCTTCTTGAGCGATGCGTTCTGGGAATGGGGTAGTATCCCCCAACCACTCTCGCACATCAGCGCGACGGCGTTGGATGAAGTGCGCCGCGAGTTGTCGGCGTTGCGCTTCGGGTAGGTTTTCCAGTTCAAGCTGCTCAAATTCCGGTTTGAGTAAGCCGATTAGAGACAGGAATGAGCGTTCAATGCCACTGTGGGGGGTGGCGGTGAGCAGAATCAGATGGCGATCGGCTTTTTGGGCAATTTGGCCGAGAAGCTGATGCCGCTGTTGCACTTTCTCGCTGCGATTGGCGCAGGTATGGGCCTCATCGACGACCACACAATCGGGACAATGGGCCAGGAAAGTGGCGCGACGGCGATCGGATTTGACGTAATCGAGACTGACGATGAGGTGTCGGTAGTATTCAAACAGGTGGCGATCGCTGTTCGGGATTTGCCGTTCTAACTTAGAAATTGTGCCAGATCGCACGACGACAGCATCAATATGAAATTTTTCCGCCAATTCCCGCCGCCACTGGTCGCACAACTGCGGGGGACACAGCACGGCAACTCGTTCAATTTCTCGGCGATCGAGCATTTCCCGCAAAATCAAACCCGCTTCAATCGTTTTCCCGACCCCCACATCATCGGCAATCAGCAAGCGCATTGTTTCTTGACGCAACGCCATCAACAACGGCACCATTTGATAGGGTCGCGGACGGACTGACAGCCGCCCCAAACTGCGAAAGGCCCCGCCACCACTGCGCAGACTCATACGCACCGCATCCACCAGCAATTGAGCGCCTTGATAGTCTTGTTGACCCAACCCATTGGAGTCCGGCAGGGGAAAACTGGCAGCTTCGATGGGGTCTAAATGCAGCAGAGGTTGATAAATGCCGAAAATTTCGCTTTCATTCCCACTGAGGGGACGTAAGCAAATGGTATCCGGGGACTCGGGGGGAATCACGACCCATTGCCGTTCACGGCAAAACACGATATCACCAGATTGGGGAATGAACGCAGAGGCGCGATCGGTAGTCATAGCAGAGAGAACGAACCAAATGGCAAACCAATAACCCGCAATAGCTAGGCTAGATCAGACAAAGAAACAGGCAACAGTAACACCCTAGTCCAGCTTGGCGGAAATGGCGAACCTCCTCACCCTAAATCCTTCTCCCAAAGGGTAAGGACAGCGATACCAAGTTGACCTAGAGGTTCAGGATAGCTAACCTCGTCAGCGGGAAAACGTCCGCACAGGCTCGATTATTCCTGCCAATGCCCACTACGCAAGACTGCTCACCGCTTATATCAGAAGACAGCCATCATGAACCCAGAACCCTTCGATATCGTGGAACTACTGGTCAGCCTGCCAGAACATAACCTGCTTGTCGGGACCCAGGGCGCTATTGTCGAGCAGTACAGCGACAACGACTTTGAGGTAGAATTTTCCAACGAAGCCGGAGAAACCCTGGCCCTCTGTACCTTGCCACAGCAAAAATTTATCGTGGTTTAGAAGTCAGCCACTCAGCAATAGTTGACCGCTGCCGAAAGAATCACGGCAATTCTCCAATAGGTTCCTGAAAAGAACTCCTGAACTATGCTCGCTTCATTTATTAAAAGGCATAGTGTCCTTACCCCGACAGTTCTTTCCCGCAAAGGATTTCCATGGAGTCCGTTTTCCGCTAGAGTAATTTGAACTATTTCTGTAAAACCACCCATGCTCAATCTAATGAAATGGTTGCGCAAACCGATAAATTTGGTGTTAATCGGGGTCGCAACTACCCTATTTGTTATCTCTCAAGTGACGGTCTCTCAAGCCGTCGCCCCCCAAGACTCTTCTTATGAAATATGGGGCTCTGACCAGTCTAACTCAGTCGCCGGCATCGATAGTTTAGGCATCGAAGGGGGATGGATTTGGATTTGGGAAAGTCGCGACCTAGAACAACAAATTGAGTCAGGGGTTGCGGCTCAACCGTTAGGCTGTAATGGCCAAAATCGCCCCGGAGACGGCCCTTGTGATGTCAAGGCTGTTTTTCCGCCTAACTTAGCTGAATATGACGACAATAGCCCCACAGGGCAAACCCTAGGAGACTTACCCGGCTTAGGTCGTTTACATGGGATGTTAACGGACCCCCAAAATAAATATCTCAACGTCAACTTATTCACCCCAGGGGGCGGTTATGTGGGGATTATCGATGGTGAAACTAAAGAGGCGATCGCCCTATTTCGAGCCACTGCGACCAATGGAAGTGGCCCAGAACGTTCTGTGCATATGTCTTTTTGGAACTCCGACGGCAGCGCCCTATTCGTCGCTAACTTACATGGAAAAGTGTTAGAACGCATTGATATTGTCCGCAATCAACAGGACCAAATTATTGATGCGATTTATAACAAAACCGCCTCGTTAGGTGTGGGCAAAGGAATGGAAGTCCTCGAATCTGCCAAAGTGTATCGCGGCAAAAACGCCCACAACCATGATTTAGTGGGGCAAGTCGCGGGCGACTATGACCCCAACGCCTTAGCCGATTTAACCCCTAGTGGGGAATGTAAAGAAAACGGCTGTGCCGCTGACAACGATGCCAGCCAGGGGGGACGAGCCAATAACCTGATTATTTGCCCAATTATCTCTAGCTTAGATCATGCCTACATTACCCTCGCCGGAGGGGGGCTGTTAGTGGCTGATACCACAACCACTCCCATGAGTCTCATTGGGGAATATGGCTCAGAAGTCATTAACGGTGCCGGTTGCGGGGGAGTCGAAGC
>SMDP01000230.1 GCA_012911965.1 Geitlerinema sp. P-1104 | reverse complement strand
TTTGAGATTGAACCGGAGACGGAGCGGTTTATTCGTCATGCGATCGCCAGTGGGGTGTATGAGCGATCGCGCTCCCTTAATCCCCGTACTCCGGCGTTGCAGGCACGATTAAAAAGTGAGTTGAAATATCTGTTAGAAGCGTCCTATTGGCCACGCGCGTTGCGGGAGTTAGATCGCTTGGGTGCGTTGCAATGTTTGCATCCTCAGTTACAATTGACGCGGGAACTATGGCGGCGTTTACAGTTAGCAGATCGGGGGTTACGACGGTTTCAGAAATGGCATCGTCTGAGTCATTGGCGAATGTTGTTGGAGGTGTTATTGTCCCAGGTGGAGATGGGAGATGGGGAGTTTTCACGAGCGGCGGTGGCGCAACAGTTGCAGTTACCGGAGGAGACGGTGCAACGGTTGGCGACGCTGGGGGAACGGCGGGAGCGTTTGCAACGGGAGTTGAGTACGGCGCGGCGGCCGAGTGAGGTGGTACAGGTGTTGTCGGGGGAGGAGTTAGCGGGGTTGTTGTTGGTGGCCTTGGGGATGGGGCGATCGGTGCGTCGCAAGATTTGGCAGTATCTGACGGAGTGGGCCGAGGTGAAGCCGCTATTAAATGGGGAAGATTTGAAGCAGTTGGGGTATAAGCCGGGGCCACAGTTTAAGGAGATGTTGGCAGATATTCAGGCGGGAACGTTGGATGGGGAGTTTGGGGGTTCTCGGGAGGCGGCGATCGCCTTTGTGCGCGATCGTTATCCCTTGTAGCGACCAACAATTCAACCCAGATTTTGCTAAACGACTCGTCTCGATGCTCCTCAAACTGTCTGCAACATAAACAGTCGAATCACCATCTCGGCTCTCTCGGCGCTATTCTCCCCGTGATTCACGTACACCATGGATTCTTTTAACCTCAAAACAGCCGCTAAATAGGTTAACGATGATGAATATTCAAGCATCAATTATTGACCAACGCTTAGAATCAATTGTCAACCAGATTCGGGACAAGTCTGCTGACGAGTTAGGCATTACTGAGGACCGTCGGCTCAAGTCCTTAGGGTTTGTCTATCTCTGTGTAAAAACTATTTTGGACATAGAGCCTAACGATGCTTTCGATTGCTTAACCGAAGGCGGGGGAGACTTTGGGGTTGATGCCATACATCTCTCAGAAGAGTATGATGGGGAGTTTACCGTTAGCCTATTTCAAGGAAAATATAAGAATACTTTAGCGGGAACATCTAACTTTCCTGAACAGGGAATTGAGAGCTTAATTCGGGCAATTCAATATTTATTTAACCCAGGCGCAAAACTCGAATACTTGAATCAACGGCTACTGGCTAAAGTGGAAGAAGCCCGGAGTTTAATTCGCGATGGTTATATTCCCCAAGTTCGTGCCTTAGCCTGCAATAATGAACTCCATTGGAATCTAGCGGCTCAAGAGGCGATTGAACGCAGTGGTTTCGGGGATCAGGTAACCTGGGAACATGTGAATCATGAGCGATTAGTTGGTATCCTGCAAGCCTCTAAACCTGTCAATGATTCGTTGCAGCTCAGTGGAAAGGCGATCGTTGAAGATATGGAGTTTAGCCGAGTTTTAGTCGGCAGAGTTTCCGTGACTGAAATCGCCACCCTAATTGAGCGACATGGGGAACGGTTATTAGAGCGTAACATTCGTCGCTACTTAGGCTTACAGGGGAACCGAATCAATGAGAGCATTAAGCAGACTTTACATAGTCCTCAAAACCGAAACTTTTACTTCTATAATAATGGCATCACCTTGACCTGTGAAAATTTCTCCTATAATGCTTTACAAGATGGCGATTACCAGGTTCGCGTCGAAAACCTGAAAATCATCAATGGCGGTCAAACCTGTATGACCATTTTTAAGACCTTGCAAGAACCCAGTTTGCTTTATAACATCAATCAGGCTGATGTTCTAGTGCGACTGTACCAACTCCCCCGTGACAATGAAGACTTCGTGCAACAAATCACCTATGCTACAAATAGCCAAAATCCGGTTGATCTGAAAGATTTACGGGCGAATGATGAACGGCAAAAACAACTGGAACTCGATATTCAGCAGTTGGGATTCCAGTACCGGCGCAAGCGTTCTGATCGTAGCAGCCGAGCCACGGAGATTACCTCGGGAGTTGCAGCGGAAGCGGTATTATCGGTTTGGAGAGAACGACCACATCAAGCCAAGTTTTTCTCTCGGGAGCATTTTGGTAAACTCTATGATGTCATCTTTACTGATGACCTGAACGGCTCTCAAGTGATTTTAGCAGTTCTCCTGTACCGAATTGCTGAAAATCGTCGCAAACGTCCAGAGTCAAATGACCCGGCGTTAGTACGTTATGGGTCTTGTTTTATTGCGATGCAGATGGGACGAAGACTGTTAGCTGATATGAGGGTTACGATTCAGGATATTAGTCATCGGAATGTCCAGGCAGCTCAAGAGTTGATTGAGCAACGCCGTGATGAGTATTTCAAGGATTCCGTGGCAGATATTGAACGAGCACTTCAGAGGCTTTATGGGGGGCAAGTTCTTTCCTTGCAGCAGCTTTCGGCAACGTTTCGGCGAGGGGATTTGATTAGTAACCTTTAAGGCTTCCTACGCAGAAATAATGGTTTCAACGGGAATTGTTATATCCGGAAATGCTAGGGGAGAAAGAGTCCCATCTTGTAAGGTTTCTTTAGAGCCATAGTCCCGGCCTCTGGGGTTCCGGTGAACCACTAATTCTCTGGTTCGGAGATTCACGAGCCAGTATTCGGGGATTCCCGCCTCAGCATAGATATGATATTTGAGGGTGGAATCTTTCTCTAAACTGGTATTGGCATATTCAATTACCCAGAAGATGTTTTCAGGATAGGGATGGTGAGAGAGATACTCTCGCCCCAGGGGTTGCACGATCGCCAGATCGGGTTCGGGTTCTGATTGGTTGGGGAGGGTGATGGGTTTGGCGTGGCGTAGGAAGGCGCGATCGCCTAGTAATCGGGTGAGATAGGCTCCCGCTTCTGAACTAAAAAACGCATGAGGTTCGGCTTCTGGGGACATCGTTATAATTTCTCCAGCGAGTAACTCCACGGCGCGATCGTCGAGAACCCCAGTTTTAATAATATGGTGGTAGTCTTCCACCGTCCACTGAATTGTTGACAGCATCATTTAGACTCCATTGCTTCACCTAGATTCTAGTTTAGCCCAGAAACTGCTGATAGCCATTGGGCCAAGTCTGACTAGAATTGTCGTTTGGTTCCCCCCCCAGGCGAGAAGGGCGGCTGCTAAACTCACGAGAAGATCGTAAAACTCCTGGAAAAACTCCAGAATCGGTGTCACCCTAAAACTAGAAGACCCCGATATGTTAATTTTTTGCTTAAACAACTTGACTTTTTGCTCTACTGTAATATATATAGTATGAATTTTTCGGTATAATGTCCGTGTTTCTTGACACAGTGACTTTCCTCGTTCCCAGTGCATACATTAATTAGTAAAATAAAGATAGTCTGTTGAGAGTCTAGCAATTTCTACCCTTCACAGGGTTAATTGAATTTTGTAAAAACTGGAAATACTCTTCTTGTAAATCTTGCGACTTGCTACAATAAGTGGGTGAATCGTCTCCTCAACCTACGACCTAATCGAGATCCAGCACGATGGCAAACCCAGCATCTAAGATTGATTTGCTTCAAAATTTTATTGAAAAGATGATTGATGAAGTTATCAATCATGATTTAGAAAAGCTGAAATTACGAGTTGAAGAATTTAAGCTCAAATATCGTAAGCTTAACCGGAAACAGATTGCCAATAAAATTGTCAATGATCAAGCTTTTTGGGGAGGAATGCTAGCCGCACCGTTAGGGTTTGGGGGGGTGCTTTTTTTAGCGGTTGCACTTCCTGTTGACTTGATTAAATCTTTAAGGATTCAAGCTTATATGATTATTTGCCTAAGAGATTTGTATGAATACCCTCTTGAGGATTGTAACACAATTAAAGATGAAATGTTTTTAATTATGGCGCATTCGTCAATCAAGGACTTAAAAGATTTTGTATCTGCTGAAGCGAAAAAGCAGGTCAAAGATAATTTAGACAAAAAAGAAGCATTAACGAAACTTGCCAAGGCTGATAGTTATAAGTTAATGGGAGTCAGGGCGACTCAGGTATTAGGCACAAAGTATGGCGCAAAAGTTGCCCTGAGGCTAGGTGAAAAGCAAATCATGAATCATGCTTTGCGGAAGGTTCCTCAAGTTTTTAGGGGGATTATTTGGAGATTAGGCGGGCGAAAAATTGCCCAAAGAGCGTTACAAAGAGCAGCGGGTAGAGTTGTGCCAATTGTGGGGGCAGTCATGGCAGCAGGAATAGATGGGTTGATGATTAAAAAAGTGGGTCAGGTTGCCATTGACTATTACGAAATGGATGGACCCGATTTCATGGAAGCGGTTTATACTTTAGTTGAGTAGTTTTATTATACCATTTTCAAAAATTGTGCCATAGATGTCCGTAGGGGCGTACCCTTGTGGTCGCCCAACCCTTGTGGTCGCCCAACCCTTGTGGTCGCCCAACCCTTGTGGTCGCCCTCCTCGGTGTTGTATGTCTGGCAAGGATTTCAAAAAATGGTATTATTTTGGTGAATTTAGGGTCTTTTTCCCCTGAGTGGAATCTTTGATAAAACTCAGCCGATGACATTTTATCCCCTAAGTCACCACCCTAACCCTCGGGTGGTTGGTGAGACTGAGAATTTCCTGTTGTATCTGTTGGTAAAAGAGAATTGCGGAACATTAATGTATAGATATCAGTGGGCATTTCGATATTTGCCTGTTGCAGTGCTTCTTTGATACTTTGACTGACTTGAGATGTCATCGTCAAAAACCCTAATCGTCGCGAATCAACCCAAAACCGCACCTCCAGATTCACAGTACTTGCAGCTAATTCCAACACCAAAATTTCGGGAGGCGGTACTTTTTCCAATCCTGAAAGTGTGGACAGAGTCGTTTCAATAACTTGTTTGACGTGGCTAATATCGGCATTATAGTCAATACCAACTCTAATCGAACTACGACGGCGTGGCGAAGCCGTATTATTGATGATACTGGCAGAAAATACTTCTTGATTCGGAATATACACTAACCGCCCATCATAGGTTTTCATCGTAGTTGCCCGCAGATTTATCTGAGTAATTGTACCCTCATACTCACTAATAACCACCTGATCATTAATCCCAAAGGGTCGGGCGGCAAGTAAAATCACGCCAGAGATATAATTACTCAAAACATCTTTGAGGCTGAACCCAATTGCCACACTGGTGAGTCCCAACGCTCCTAACAAAGCACCAAAGTCTAGTCCCAAAACTCCTAGGGTAACAACTGAACCTAGTACCCAGACGCCACCATAACCCAAGCGTCCAATCAGGATTTCTGTACCGCGATCGCCTTCCGTCCGTTGCGCCCAACTAAAGCCAATAAACCGCACCACTTTCGCGATTCCCCAGGTAATCCCAATCATAACCAACGCCCCTAATAAAGAGGGAAGATTCGCCACTGTATTCCGTAAAAGTTGTTGTACTGTTCCATAGAGACGCTGTCCCACATCAATCGCTAAGGGCGTTTTTTCTATTGCCTGATCCAGTTGTTCTGCCCATCTTTCGGCTAAGGCTTCCACGGACAAACCAAAATCTTGGGCATCTTGCTGAGTCACAGTCATTAATACTCGATTATTTGATCGCAACGTTGCCACTTGGCGAGGGTTATCCGGTTTCACGGTCACCTGTCCCAACGTTTCCGATTCTGATTGGGCCAAAAGACTGCTAATTCGCCGATTGATAATTTTGGCCCGTTCTCTTGCGCCCAAATCCGCAAGGCTACCCACTTGGAAAATAGGTCTACCTCTAACCAAAATATCGGCAAAATAGACGTCACCATCAGGATTACTTCTCAGGGTTGAATTTTCCGACGCTGGCATGGGAATCATCTCATCTTGAGCGACACTCTGATGAGGACTAGCGAAGAAAAGAAATCCAGTGGCGAAGATGACAACGGTAAATCGATATGACCCTATTCCTTGCCAAAGATTATGTCGTATTTTCATATTAAATTGATATCGTTTAGTATATTTTTACCAACCTCTTAACCTTATATTAGCGATAAAAATGCGGGGTTTTCGTAGAGAGCTGGTATTCCCGAAATTCCCCTTAAATTTGGCGCAAATTTGGGGTTAAACAAAGCCGGGACTCATCGCTCAATCACTGGTGCCGAATTAAGTCTTCGGTGATAGGGTTAAAACAGAGGAGATTCTCGGGGGGAAAGGTGACCCAAAGCATCTCGCCGGGTTGAGGTTGAGTGCTGGCGGGGACAAAGAAGTTGAGGGGACTCTCCTGGCCCGGAGATTCCTCGGAGACGATCGCCGCACGAATTAAGGTCTCTCGTCCGAGGGGTTCGGTGAGGCTGACTCGTACAGCCAGACTTCCCAGTTGCTTTGAGGAAAGCTGGATGTCTTCAGGACGAATCCCGAGATTGAGGGTTGGCGGGGAAGTGTTGGGACTGAGATCCTCCAAGGC
>SMDP01000023.1:25664-32231 GCA_012911965.1 Geitlerinema sp. P-1104 | reverse complement strand
GTTCCCTGTTCCCTGTTCCCTGTTCCCTGTTCCCTGTTCCCTGTTCCCTGTTCTAATATGCTCAACCCCAAACTCGATCGCCTCTATCACGAAATTAAAGGGGTGATCCTCGCCAAACAACATCCCGTCAGTGGCTTGCTGCCGGCGAGTACAGCCGTCAATGAACATGGCGATTATACCGATGCTTGGGTTCGGGATAATGTCTACAGCATCCTCGCAGTCTGGGGATTAGCCCTGGCCTACCGCAAGATTGACACAGAACAGGGACGGGCCTATGAACTCGAACAGAGTGTGGTCAAGTTGATGCGCGGTTTGCTGCGCTCGATGATGAATCAAGCCCAGAAAGTTGAACGGTTCAAACATACCCAAGACCCCCTCGATGCCCTTCATGCCAAGTATGATACGGCTAGCGGTAACCCCGTTGTTGCCGATCATGAATGGGGCCATTTACAGATTGATGCCACCTCCGTGTTTCTGCTGATGCTGTCTCAGATGACTGCTTCAGGGTTGCAAATTGTCTTTAATTTGGATGAGGTGAATTTTGTCCAAAACTTGGTCTATTACATTGGCCGCACCTACCGCACCCCCGATTATGGGATTTGGGAACGAGGCAACAAAATCAATCATGGCAAACCGGAACTCAACGCCAGTTCCGTCGGCATGGCCAAGGCGGCCCTAGAGGCGATGCAAGGTATTAACTTGTTTGGATCTCGTGGTGACCAAGCTTCGGTGATTCATGTGGTTCCTGATGACATTGCCCGCGCTCGCATTACCCTCGAAGCCTTACTACCTCGGGAATCCAACTCTAAGGAAGTGGATGCGGCGTTGTTAAGTGTGATTGGCTTCCCCGCCTTTGGGGTCGAAGATAGCCAGTTGCGCGATCGCACCCACCGTAAAATCGTCGATAAACTGCAAGGTAACTACGGCTGTAAACGCTTCTTGCGAGACGGTCACCAGACGGTGATTGAGGATAGTCATCGCCTCCACTATGAACCTCAAGAACTTCAGCAGTTTGAAAACATTGAATGTGAATGGCCCCTCTTCTTTTGCTATTTATATCTCAATCATCTCTTTATGGGCAACCTGGACAAAGCCCGTGAATATGGGGAGAAAATTGAGGGGATTTTGGTTGAAGAAAATAACTGGAAATTGCTGCCAGAACTTTATTATGTTCCTGAAGACTTGCTAGATGCAGAACGAGAAAATCCCCATACTCAACCCCGTTTACCGAATGAAAATATTCCCTTAGTTTGGGCGCAAAGCCTCTATTGGTTAGGCGAAATTATTGAAGCGGGACTGATTGATTTAGGAGATATCGATCCCCTAGGACGGCATTTGCATCGACGCAAACCCCATCCCTCGGTGGTGCAAGTGGCATTACTGGCAGAGGATGGCGCTTTACAGGATGAACTGGCTAGCTATGGTATCGCCACAGAAACCCTTGCCGAAATTGAACCGATTAAGCTCAGCGATGCGCAAGAATTAGCCTGGATTTATCACCAGGTTGGGCGCAATGACAAATTAAATTTGAGCGGGCGACCTATTCGTTTAGTTCGCAGTTTAACGACTGCACAAATGTTTCGGATTCGGGGCGAACGAGTAATGTTTTTGCCCTCGTTTGTAAATCCGCAACAGTTTTATATCACCCTGGATTATCATTTCCTCATTGCTCAAATTGAAAGTGAAATTTCGTATATTTCCCGCCATTGGTATAGCTTAGGTCGGCCCACCCTAATCCTGATGTTGACTCGTCAACTGGTGGAAACGGGTCAAGAACCTTTGTTACAACTGATGTTGCAGTTGCGTGAGGGGGACTGTAAGGGAACTCCCATTCGCTTGGGATCTCTCAATCAGTTACTCTTAACCGCTGGAAGTGAACGGATTGATGATCTAGAAGAGTTTGAGTTCTCCCAACCGTCTCAGAAGGAAACGGAAGTCTCTAGCGCCTATCTCCTCTATAACCCAGCCCAAAGTCAGCCCCTGACACCCACCCAAGAGTTTAGCCTCGAATGTGAACGGGATAGTGAGGTATTGCTTGAGCGATTGCGTCGGTGTGAGAATCTCTATGAACAGGTGGAAATTCTACGAACTCTGGTCAGTTTGGAAGGCTTAGAATTCGATACAGGCCTAGGGGGCAATCGCCCAGTGACGGTGGCGGATTTGCTAGAAGAACTCTATAACAAAGCCAGTCATCGTGATGCCAGTAACGCCAGGACTGTACATTGGTCTGTAGTACGCTATGCGGCGGGGTTATTGGGGAAAGCCAGCCTCGGTTTGACGGAAGCGGTCACTGATATTGTGGTGCGTCAGAAACAATTGGCCATCGGCAAATCCTATAGTGAAGAGTCGATTATTACCAGTCCCCTCCCTCACAATGAGTTGATGGAGAAGATTACCCGCTTCTGTCATGAAGATGTGCGCGATCGCGTCCTCACCCAAGAAATTGCCATCTATCTAGGCTTGATGATTCAAGCGGAACCCAGTCTCTTTGACGGCTTACTCACCCTGCGAGTGGGCTATCTAATTTTGCTGTTAACCAGCGAGATTGTCAGTGAGTTTGACATGACTCAGGATGAAGCCTATGCCAAACTGATGCAGTTGAGTCCCTTTGAGATTCAAACCCGTCTGCGGGAGGCGATCGCCGGCTACACTGGCTTTAACCGCCGTCTGCAACAGCAGGAATCCCTCCATATCAAATCCACCAGTACCACCATTGACTGGCGGGTATTACCCGAAGACATGACCGAAGAAACTCCCCCCGATGACTGGTTACGCCAGCGTCAGCGGGATGGGGCCGCCGGCCGGGTTCCCAAACAGTTTTATCCCCGAGTTTGGCAAATCCTCAAGCATTGTAAGGGGTTAGTGATTGGGGACAAACTCGAAAGCCGCAACCGCATTGAAAGCAAGTACATTCTGGCGGAGATGACCCCCGGCGAGAAAAACTTTGCGCTGCGAGTCGAACGGTTATTAAATAAAATTCCGGCCCCTCAATATCGCCATCTCACCATCGAAGCCTTGATGGAGTTACAGGCGCTTTTTGCCCGCAACCCCGAATTAGAAATCGACGACTACATTGTCTTAGATGTGCTGATTGGCCATGCGGTGCGCCTATCCTGGCAACAGCGGTATCCTGAACGCATCGACCGTTACGACGAAGACCGCGCTGCGGCCTGGAGTAACTTCTATGAAGCCTCTCCCTCCATTTGCGCCCAGTTCATCGCTCAAGCCTTTGAGTTCCTCAGTCAAGAACGCTCGAAATTGGAACTTGAGGAGGTTGGCAATAAATAGGCAATAGAAAAGACGTAGGGGCGTACCCTTGTGGTCGCCCGCGTACCCTTGTGGTCGCCCGCGTACCCTTGTGGTCGCCCGCGTACCCTTGTGGTCGCCTGCGTACCCTTGTGGTCGCCCGCGTACCCTTGTGGTCGCCCGCGTACCCTTGTGGTCGCCCAAGGACACAGAGGGGGAAGATGTAGGGGCGCTCAGGGGAGGGGGCTGTTTTGGGGACGGTGGAGGATGGTTTCGAGGTGGTGTAGGAGGTCCTCGGTTTGTTCGAGCATGGACATATGGCCACAGCCGTCAAGTTCGATGACATTTTCCCCACAACAGCGTTTAAACAGAGTATGGAAGCTGGCCAGATGATGGACATATTTCGGTTCCATAATCTTGTCTTTGGCCCCGGCGATGAAATAGACCGGCTGCTGGAGTTGGGAGACGATATGAGGTAGGCGATGGACTTCTTCCTCCGTGGTGGAGTCCAGGAGCGCCCCCAACGCGGCCTCGGGATTCGCTACAACCCAATCAATGACCCGTTGCTGACCCCAAATAAACGGGAGGGGTTTGGCGACGGCGGCGCGGGTAAAGAGCCAACACATGAGGGACACTTGGCTAAACCAACGTAATCGCCATTGAACAATGCGCTGGCCTACCGCTCGGAAGCGTTCAAACTCCTCTTTGAGATAAATTCCTCCCCCAGCGTTGAGACAAATCACCCCTTTCACCCGTTGGGGGAATAAATGCGCTGTCCAGAGGGCGAATGTCCCGCCGAGGGAATGACCCACTAGCCAGACATCCTGGAGATTGAGCTGTTCGAGCAGGTGATTCAGGTCTTTGGCGTAGTCGGCGGGACTGTAGCCAAGGTGACCTGGCGCGTCTGGGGAGAGTTGGGAGTCTCCAAAACCGCGCAAATCATAACTTAAGCATTGGTGCGATCGCGATAGGCGATCAATGGCAGGCTGCCAATAGTGACGACTGAGCAGCCAACCGTGGATAAAGACTAAAACAGAACCGTTCGGGACGGGATCACTTAACTCGTAAACGTGTTTGACCCCGAGGATATTAATGGTTGCCATAGCTACTATAATAGCGCCCAGCGGGCAGATTAGTTACCCTGACGCATCTGTTCCATGTAGGAGCGAGGGGTCATCTGCCGAGCCAAGGTCCAGAGCGGATCTTGTAGGCCCGAGGGAAGATAGGACATCAGCAAACCAAAGACGGCTTTACGATTAGCGGGATTCTGTTGTCGGTAGGTTCGTAAGATGTTCCGTCCTTGCTGGGGCTGATTCCCCTCGACATAGCGTAAGCCTAATAACAGCCGGGTCTCTTGGAGTCGTTGCTGACGGTTGGTTTCTAGGGTTGGGGAGTCCTGAAAGTGGAAATACTCTAGGTATTTGAGTTTGTCTTCGAGGTAGCGGATATCTCGCGCGATACTTTGCTGTTCGGCGTGAACTCGATATTCCATCAAGCGTTCATCGAGGTAATAGCCGACCTTTCCGGCCAGGGCTAAGCGCACTAATAAATCGTTATCTTCGCAGTTTTGCAAATCTGGGCGCATAAAGCCCACATCGTCTAAGGCGGCTTTGCGAAAGAGGGTGCAGCCAACTTGTAAACTCTGGCGGATAAAGACAACCTCTAAGAGGTTCTCAATCACGCCGGTTTTCAGAGATTTGCGTCCCCAATAGCGGGAGTTTTGCTCGCTGGCTTCGAGATCGGCTTGATTGGTCTGATTGATGAGCCAATGGTCGCAACTGACAAAATCGACTTCTGGATGAGTGTCTAAGACGGCCGCCATCTGGGTGAGGAAGTCTGGGGTGAGGCGATCGTCATCATCGAACTTGATGAAGTAGTCTCCCTCGGCGGCGTCAAATCCTGATCGCATATTGTTGCTTTTGCCGATGTTTTGAGGATGACGCAGATAACGAACTCGCCCATCCTGGGCTTCATAGGCGTTCATTAAGGCCGGGGTGTTATCCTCGGAGCCATCATCGCAGACAATGAGTTGCCAATCTTGAAAGGATTGTTTAAGAACGCTGTCTACGGCGAAGGGAAGCAGGCCTTGACGGTTATAGGTGGGGATACAAACGCTAACTTTAGGCATGGACGGGGGTAAGAGTCAGGATTTCGCCACGGATGGGCGATCGTCTCTAGTATAGTCGGCCGCTTTGGAGGCTGAAGCTCTGGGAGTTCCCCCACCACGGCAAAGGCTCCGATACTCCCGGACTCAATCGCGAAAAACCCGCTCCAAAGCAGATGGCTTCGTTGCGGGTTAGAGTAGCGTCGAGGTCGCTAAGATATTAGACGCTGGCCGACCGATGCAGCCAGCGTCGCACCTGAAAAATTTAGTACAGTGCTTCTTCTTGGTGGGTTTCGATGGTGCAGTCAGAGGTGGGGTAAGCCACGCAAGTCAGCACATAACCCGCTTCAATTTGGTCATCATCGAGGAAGGACTGGTCAGACTGATCGATACTTCCTTCGGTGATTTTACCGGCGCAGGTGGAGCAAGCACCTGCACGGCAGGAGTAAGGCAGATCCAACCCTTGTTCTTCGGCGACATCGAGGATGTACTCGTCATCGGGAACTTCGATCGTCGTGTTGAGACCTTGCTCTTCGTTAACGAGCGTGACCTTGTAAGTAGCCATGAAATGATCCTCTCTATATCTATAAGTTTTCCTAATCTAACAAATCGGAGTTTTGGGCCCCGATCGGCGTTGCTTAGGTATCTCCTATCTCTGATATTACGGGAAAAGCTAACGGATGCAACCCCTAAATCGGGAATCTTTGTAACGAAATTTATTATAATAATTCCTAATTCAATGTGGATTTGCTTATGGATCGCCTCTGAGGGATTGGAGAACCTGGGCTTGCCAGTATCTCAGCATGAGGGACTGAAGGCTTGCACAGAACTGGGTTAGAGTTAAGTCTATGGCGCTCACTGGGGATAGAGTCAGAGAAATGGTGCTTCAACAGCCGATTCGGGTAGGTTTGGTCGGAACGGGGTTTGTGGCCCGTTGGCGATCGCAGGCCCTGCTCGGAGATGAGCGGGCTGAATTAGTAGCGGTAGCGGGCCGGGACGGGCAACGTAGCTATGAGTTTACCCAAGACTGGGGAGGCGCTCCTTGTGACCATTGGCAAGAGCTGGTAGAGCGGCCGGATGTGGATTTGATTCTCATCTCTAGTTTGAATCATCATCGAGGGGCGATCGCCCAAGCCGCCCTGGAACAGCAGAAACACGTGGTGGCTGAATATCCCCTGGCTCTCATCCCCGCCCAGGCCGAGGCGCTTCTGACCTTA
>SMDP01000023.1:21504-25439 GCA_012911965.1 Geitlerinema sp. P-1104 | reverse complement strand
TTTGGTCAAGTGGAGTCGGTGACGGCTCAGGCTCGCTTTTGGCCGGAAACTCAGGCGCAGTATTATCGGGCCTGTTTATGTAAAGCCCAGTTGCGGTTTTGTTCTGGGGTCTTTGCTGATGTGGTGTACGGGAAGGGCGATCGCTTCCTAGCCAAAGAGCATCTCCTAGAAGCCCGTGGGGTGGGAGGCGTGCTGCGTCTGACCCCAGACGCGGGACAACTGGACCAAGGACCCCATCAGGAGAGTATTCGTATTGGTCCGCGTCGGGGCTTGTTTGCCCAAGATACGCGGCGGGTTTTAGATTATCTGTGTCAGGGACGGCCGCTTTATCTCGACCCTCGCTCTAGTCTGTATAGTCTCACGGTCGCTGAGGCGGTTCGCCTGGCGGTGGAACGAGATGCTCCAGTCCATTTAGCTAATCGGCGGGAAGCCCCGCGCTCTCCCGTTGGCGAAGCCTGCCGGAGGCACAGGGGAGCGTCGGGATGAGAGCCAGGGGCGCTGAGGGGGTTGCAGCCAGCTGCCGCTTACGCGAACGATGCCCCCGAAGTGCCCGAATCAGGGGAATCCTGCTGTTCAATGTACCGCTTCAACACTGACACCGTGACCCCTCCACAACTGGCGATGAAGTACGACTCATTCCAGAGTACTGACCTCGAGTAGAACTTGTTCACGCGCTCGGCAAACTCAGCCCTCAGTCGGCGACTAGATACAGACTTCAAATTGTTGACGAACTTGGGCAGCGCCATCTGAGGGTAGTACTGAAACAGGATGTGGATGTGGTCGGCCTCGCCGTTGACCTCTATCAGTTTGCAATCCCATTTCTCACACAGGTCGCCAACGATTTCTGTCAGCCGCCCCAACATCTCGGCGGTGAACACCTGGCGGCGGTATTTTGTGGTCAGCACCAGGTGAGCCTTAAGGTCTGAAACCGAGCGCCCGCTTGAAACAAAGTCATCCTTCATTAATCAGTGTGCTGAAAATATCCTACACTTAATTATATGCGAACAGCCTACCAATACCGACTTCAACCAACCTACGAACAGCGATGTCAAATGAGTCGCTGGCTTAACATGTTGCGGCATCAATATAACTGGTTACTGGCAGATCGCTTCGATTGGTGGGAAATGAACCGTTGTCCAGTGAACGCTTGCCCACTGGTGGCAAGCATTGCTGAGCCACGCGAGCCGCCCGACTACTACGGCCAGAAGCGGTCATTGGTGCCGCTAAAGGGTGAGCGGCCTTGGTACAAAGAGATCCATTCCCAGGTTCTTCAAGACATGGTGAAGCGGGTCAGCCTGGCCTTTAAGCGATTTATCAAGGGTGACAGCGCGGGCCAACGTAGCGGGAAGCCCAGATTCAAAGGACAGCACCGCTATCGCACGTTCACCTATCCCCAGGCAAGCCACGACTGGATTGACGGCAATCGAGTCAACCTGCCTAAGATTGGGGCGGTGAAGTTCATCCGCCATAGGCCATTGCCTGAAGGGTTTGCACTCAAGACAGCGGCAATCTCCCTCAAGGCCGATGGCTGGTAGATCACGTTCTCCTTAGAAGATAAGTCAGTACCAGAAACCCCACTGCCTGAGGGGGTCCCGACAGAGGCCAACAGCCTGGGCGTGGATGCTGGGTTGGAGTATTTCGTCGCTTGCTCAGACGGCACCACAAAGACGCCACCCAAGTTCTACCGCCACGCTGAAAAGAGGCTGGCTAAGCTTCAGGCCAAGCGGGAACTGAGGTCCAAGGGGTCGAAGGCGCGGCGAAAGCTCAATGCCAAAATTGCCAAGCTGCACCAACGGATTGCTAGGCAGCGGCGGCAATGGCATTTTGAAACGGCTGGTGAGTTGGTGGATAAGGCAGACGTAATCTTTGTTGAGGATTTGCAAGTCGCCAATATGACTCGTCGCTGCAAGCCAAAGACGGGTGAAGGCGGCGAGTTTTTGCCCAACGGTCAATCGGCCAAGTCGGGGCTGAACAAAAGTTTTGCTGATGCTGGGATAGCTGGGTTCCTGAACGAAATCCTTCCGTACAAAGCCGAGAAAGCTGGGCGGTTGGTCGTGAAGGTTAACCCCGCTGGCACATCCCAGCATTGTGCAATTTGCCTGAACCGAGTCCCCAAAGAGCTATCCGACCGCTGGCATAGCTGCCCCCATTGTGGAGCCTCTATGCCGCGAGACGTTAACTCTGGGGTACTCATCAAAAAAGTGGGCCTGGGGCATCGGCTCACTAGAAAACGCGAAGGTCGAAAGACTGGAGAAGCCCGCCCTCTAAGCGAAGCGTGAGGGTCGGGAGCATGTCACGGTATGGGGACCGTCTCCAATAAACGGGCAATAATCCCATCCCCTTTACGACCCCCAGCGGGAATCAGACGGTGGGTAAGGACATAGGGCGCCATAAATTTGACATCATCAGGACTGGTGTAGGTGCGTCCTTCTAAGAAACTATAGGCTTGGCTGGCCCGTTGTAAGGCCACAACACCTCGGGGACTGACCCCGAGGGTCACGTCGTCATCGGCTCGGGTGGCCCGGACTAAATCCACCATGTACTGTTGTAGGGCCACTTCCACGGTAATCTGAGTCACCTGGTAACTGAGTTGATGTAATTCCTCAAGACTCACACAGGGGGCTAGCTCCTCGACGGAGATACGGCTGGTGAGTCCTTGTAGCATTTGTAGTTCTTCCTCTTCTGTGGGGTAGCCCAGGGAAAGGGAGAGCATGAAGCGGTCCATTTGGGCTTCGGGGAGGGGGAAGGTTCCTTGATATTCAATGGGGTTTTGGGTGGCGATGGTGAAAAACGGTTGGGGAACCATTCGGGATTTGCCATCGACGGTGACTTGTTTTTCTTCCATCACCTCCAAGAGGGCGGACTGGGTGCGGGGGGTGGCTCGGTTGATTTCGTCGGCAAGTAGGACATTGGCGAAAACGGGCCCCGGCAGAAACTCGAAACTGCCGCTCTGGGGGTTCCAGATATTGGTTCCGGTAATGTCTGTGGGTAGGAGGTCGGGGGTGCATTGAATGCGCTGGAATTTGCCGCCGATGGAGTTGGCGAGGGATTTGGCTAGTAGGGTTTTGCCGACACCGGGGACATCTTCGAGCAGGGCATGGCCTCGGGCGAGGAGCGCGACTAGGACGAGGCGAACGGCCTTGTCTTTTCCGACTAGGGTTTTGCCGAGATTCTCACGCAGTCGCTGGAGAGGTTGCAGATGATCCATGGTGGCGTTAGCGTTAGCAAGGTCAGGGGAGGTTAGGGGAGGGATTGCAGGTGCGATCGCGCCGTTTGGCAATCCTGATGAATTTGGGCTTTGAGGGCATCGAGGCCAGGAAACTGTTGTTCGGGACGGAGATAGGTGATCAGATGCAGGGTGAGGGTGCGATCATAGAGGTCTCCCTGCCAATCCAACAGATGGACTTCTACCGTGGGGCGATCGCCCGCCACGGTGGGACGGCAGCCGAGGTTCATCACTGCCGGCCGTTTGCTTCCATCATCAAGTTGCGCCCAGGCACTGTAAACCCCCCAGCGAGGGAGAAATTTATCCGAGGGCAGGTTTAGATTCGCGGTGGGAAAGCCGAGGGTGCGGCCGAGTTGTTGTCCGAGTTCTACGGTCCCTTGAAGTCGATAGGGACGACCGAGGAGACGGTTGGCTTGCTCAAGCTGCCCCTCACTCAGAGCCTGGCGAATGGTGGAACTACTAATGCGATGGCCGTCTAAGTAGTGCAGACCGGCGATACAGGTCTCCATGTCATAGTCCTGGGCAATCTGCCGCAGGCGGGCACTATTGCCGGAGCGGTTGCGGCCGAAGTGGAAGTTTTCGCCGACGCTTACCCGTTGGGTCTGGAGATGTCGTTGTAAGATTTCGGCGATGAAGGCTTCGGGGGTCAGGTGCGCCAGTTCTCGGGTGAAGGGTAGGAGAACTAGCTGTTCGACGCCGAGCGATCGCA
>SMDP01000023.1:13540-21279 GCA_012911965.1 Geitlerinema sp. P-1104 | reverse complement strand
GTCCAAGATGCACACCATCAAAGTTCCCTAAGGCAACCTTGGCAGGACTCAGGGCTGTTGTCAAAGAGGAAGTCACCCACACAGGCTTTGCACGGTAAAAAAGAACAACGGGACATCAGCGCCAGATAGGGGCCCTTGTCCCGGTTGAGTCAAACTTTAGCATGAGCCGGCATAATGGCTCTGGGAGAGGGGGCAATCTCAACCGTCATGCCTTCCCGGGCCAACAGACTGCTACTAAAGGCGGCTTTCACCTGTTCCCCCATCTGGTCAAGGAACTCATCATTATGGAGTGGATCGTGGTGGAAAATCACCAAGCGTTTGACGTTGGCGGCTTTGGCGACCTTGACGGCTTCCTGCCAAGTTGAATGGCCCCAGCCCTTCTTACTGGTTTTGGGATGATGATATTCTTCATCAGTATAGGTGGCGTCATAGATGATCACATCGGCATCCTGGGCTAATTTGAGGACATTCGGGTCGAGGCGATCGCCATAATGTTCTGTATCCGTAATATAGGCCGCCGCGTAGTCATGCCAGTTCACCCGGTAGCCGACCGCTTCCCCGGGATGATTCAGATGGGCCGTTTCTACCCGTACCTCTCCAATTTCAATGGTCTGGCCCACCTCAATATCATTGAAGTCCAGTTGTGCCCCCATAATCTGTAACGGCACGGGGAAGTTCGGGTGGAGCATCTGGTCATTGAGCCGTTGTTCAATCGTGGCCCCATTGGGAGCGATCGCCCCGTAAATATGAAACTGATTGTTCTTGATGAAGGCGGGGATAAAGAAGGGAAAGCCTTGAATATGGTCCCAGTGAGTATGTGTAAAGAATAAACTGGCTTCGACGGGCATATGTGAGAGCAGGTTTTGTCCGAGAACCCGCAATCCTGTTCCTCCGTCAAAAATTAGGCGTTCACGGCCAACGCGCATCTCGACACAAGGCGTATTACCGCCATATCGGACTGTTTCGGGCCCAGGACAGGCAATACTACCTCTAACGCCCCAGAAATGAACCGTGAATTGGTCGTTCATGCTAGACATGGGTGATTTTCGCTTCGATCGGCGAGAGCGCGTCAACGGGTTAAGTCAAATTAAGGGTTAACATCGGCAAGCTACTGTGAGTTAGATCACAATGATGACACATCGGGCTGGATGGCCGATGCCGCTGGGCTTACCGGGTGGATGCCTAGGTTTAGACGATCTGGCCAACTCAGTGCAACTTAAGGGCAAGTGGGTCAACAGACCGGTCTTCCCACTAGCCTAACCTCGATTGTTCCCGTTGTGGCAACCAGATTGCCTAGGTCACGAGTTCGGCAGTGCCGGTTTGCTAATCCCCAGGTCCGTCTGAGAGCCTCTTTGGGGATGGAGCTGAGACGGAACTGTGTCAGGACGATTTTAGCTTTGTCTAGCTTAGCAGGAGACCTCAAAAACTGTCTGCCTAATATCGGGGACACCTGACCCTGGGATCACCTGAGATCGGAACGCAAGTTGAGTCAGGACGGGTATAGCGTCAGCTTAGCGGTTGAGCCTCTTAAAGCTCTTCGTCCGCCGACCCCACTTGTTTCAGGTGAATGTGTTTACGGCCGAGGGAAATTTCGAACTCATCACCCGGAGTCAGTCCCATCTGTTTCGTATAGGCGGCGCCAATGAGCAAGTTACCATTGGATTGAACGCTAATCCGATAGCTAGCACTACGCCCGCCCCGTCCATTGGACGGTTGCTTGCTGTCGAGTTCAATGCCCTCGGCATCAATCAGTGCATTGAGGAATTTCATCATGTTGACTCGTTCTACACCGTTTTTGGTGACGGTGTAATAGCCACATTCTCGGGCTTTTTCCTCTTTGGGGAGACTTCCCAAGGCCCGCACTTTCTCAAGCAGTTCATTTCCGGTCAAGGCATTTGGATTGGTGGTACTCATTAATCTTCTCTCAAAAACGATAGACAACCGTTATTCGCTATTGTATCTTAACGGAAGTTTATTTCGACTTAGAGTTTAGCATTGATATCAATTTACTGAACAATCATCATCTTTTCAGCCCAACGGACTAGCAGGAATCCTTGAGGCTTCGACCGGGGGACAAGCCAACGAATCTTAGGGACGAACATGAAACTAACCACCCAAGGCCACTACAGCGTCAAAGCACTGTTGGATCTCCGTTCTAACGCTCGCGATCGCCCAGTTTCTGTGCGTGAGATTGCCCAACGGCAACATCTCCCGGCCCCCTATTTAGAAAAGTTATTGATACGGCTGCGACAGGCGGGGATCGTCGCCTCTGTCCGGGGGCCCCAGGGAGGGTATCAACTGGGGCGATCGCCCGAGGCGATTTACCTAGGAGAGATTTTAGCCGCCGTCGGTGAAACCCTACAGCCGTTACCCCGTCATGATCCAGATGCCGAGCTAGCCGAAGATTGGGTCACCTTCGTTCTCTGGAACCAACTGCACCAAAAACTGAAACAAGCCCTCGATCGCATTTCCTTAGAAGACTTATACCATGATGCCCGAAGTTGGCAAGCCGCCCAGGGAGAACAGACAAGTTTTGTGGTTTAGCCAAAGACAGTATTGCCACGACACCCGTCTCCTCGGGCAGCGATTATCCCTGAGTCCCTCGGCCATCTCCGCGCACCATCCTCAAACCTAGGGAGTTGAGGGTTGTTAATCTTAGAGCATCACTCCCGACTCCCTTGCCCCCTATCGGTCTGTTGTCATGATGAAAGTTGTAGAAATTCTCTCGGCCGAAGAAATCCGCCGAACCCTGACCCGTCTAGCCTCACAAATTTTAGAAAAGTCCGGTCATCCCGATCGCCTTGTCTTATTGGGGATTCATTCCCGAGGAGTCCCACTGGCTCATCTGCTGGCCGAACAAATTGAGTCCCTAGAAAATGTATCAGTTCCTGTCGGGTCTCTCGACATCACCTTTTATCGAGATGACCTCGATCGGATTGGGGTTCGCACCCCGGAACGAACGGAGATCCCCTTTGATCTCAATGATAAAATTGCCTTACTCGTTGATGATGTTATCTACACCGGGCGAACGATTCGCGCTGCCATGAATGCCGTGCAAGAATACGGTCGTCCTGAAGCCATTTGGTTGGCGGTTTTAGTCGATCGCGGCCATCGACAACTGCCCATCCATCCCGATTTTACCGGTAAAACCCTGCCCACCTCCAAAGATGAACAAGTGAAATTTTGGCTTGAGGAGTGGGATGGACGGGACGCGGTTGAACTACTCAAACCCATCGAGAATGGGGATTTAGCTTGAATGAAACGGTTACTACTACGCAATGGTTACGGCTGGCCCCCAGCCATTCTGGGTTTGCTGGCCGATGGTCTCAGTAAGGCCTGGATTACGGAGCATTTCTATCTCCACGAAAGTCGCCCCATCATTGCCAATGTCTTCTATTTCACCTATGTGCGGAACCCAGGAGCCGCCTTTGGCTTCTTTGAGGGGCCCTGGCTCAAATGGTTATCCCTAGCCGCCAGCTTGGGACTCATCGCCCTGCTGCTTTGGGGTCCCCGCCTCAGCGTTGGCGAGCAAGTGGGCCTCGGCTTTATCCTCAGTGGGGCCATGGGAAACGGCATTGATCGTTTCTTTTTGGGAGAAGTAGTCGATTTCCTGCATCTGCCGATTATCCCCTTTATCAACTTCCCAATTTTCAACGTCGCCGATGTCAGCATCAACCTGGGCATCATCTGTTTGCTGATTGTAGCCTGGGGAGAGACAGACAGCGCCCCCTAACAATCCATGGTTAACTGAGAGATACGCCGCTGGGCTACATAGCCAAAGCCCCGAATCGTTAAAATCAATTCGGGGTTTTTGGGATCAGCTTCAATTTTAGAGCGCACACGGGCCACATAAACATCAATCACCCGCAAATCCGCTTGACGAGTTGGGGCGTATCCCCAGAGTTTTTCGAGAATCTCAGCCCGGGACACCGGTTCTCCGGCTTGTTCAAACAGGAGTTCTAGGAGTTTAAACTCCGTATAGGTCAAGGCGATGCGGTCACTCCCCTTATAGACCTGTTGGCGGTTACTATCGATGCGAATTTCCCCAACTTCTAGGGTTCCCGGTGCCACAAACCGCGCTGAGGCCGGATCTCGGAAACGCCGTAGGATACTTTCGATGCGGGCTTCGAGTTCTCGGGGGCTAAAGGGTTTGACTAAATAGTCATCCGCACCCGCTTCTAGACCCGCAATACGATCCTTAATGTCCCCCAGAGCCGATAACATGACCACAGGAATACTGGAGTCTTGGCGCAGTTGTCGGCAGACCTGAAAGCCATTGATTTGGGGTAGCATCACATCTAAGACTACTAAATCCGCCTGATTCTCCTCGAAGAAGGCCAAGGCATCCTGACCATCCGCCACCGTTGCCACATCATAGCCGGCCATGGACAGGCGCAAGTCCAACATTTGCCGAATGGCTGCGTCATCATCAACAACTAGGATTTTCGCTTTTGACTTTTTCAAAACCTGATCCCCTCTCCCTTCCCAGGCTCACCCACATCTTGAACAACGGAGTGAGTCATAATAGCCAGGATGAAACCGCCACAAGACATCCCACCCCAAACAGGGTTCGGGATGACAGCGACGCTGCGGCTTCGATCATGGCGCGTGCTAAGTTTTATAACAAATGTTTTCAAAATGTTATCATTTGTGACGTAAAGGGGTCAAGTTCTCAGCAAATTAAAAATGGCTGAAATGTTTATTCTAAGGTTTATCTAGATGACCCCCATCTAAATTGTCGCCATTAAAGCCCCGATTGTCTCTCAGCTTGGCGGTGATTTCCATACAAAACTTTGCAAAATTGGGGGTTGACAAAGTGGCGTATTTATAGTTTAAAGATTTGGTTCTTGTGTCATGGGAAAGCCCGGTCATTCTGCAACCGAGAAAGGCGGATGTCACAATAGAGCCAGATGTTTGTCCCTTCTCTGACACTGTCCTGATTTACCTGTGACTTCACCAAAGCCTCCCCACCATCACCAACGGTCGACTCCTCCGACGGAGATGCCGCCGAGTCAAACTCAGCCCCAAACCCTATTGGGGAACGTCACCCAAGTGGCAAAACAGCTTCATGCCAAGGTTAACTTTGGGCAACTGGCTCTCAACCCCAAAGCACGGGTTCCCGAACTCTGGGTTCAGACGGGGGACGAGGAGAATGCCCAAATCTATCCACTGGTGGGCGATCGCTATCTCTTGGGGCGCTCCTCGCAATGTGACATGGTGGTTCCCACCCCTCTCGTCAGCAAAACCCACTTCTCCCTCAGTCGTGATAGCCGCGAAGGCAAACGCCACTTCGTGCTACGAGATGAAGGCTCCACCAATGGCGTCTACATTGGCAAACGTCGCCTACGCAAACTGAAACTGCAACATGGCGATGTGCTGACCCTGGGCCCTCCAGATCTCGCCGATGCCGTGCGAGTCCAGTTTTACGATCCGCCCCCCTGGTACGTACGCGGCTTTCGCTGGAGTCTCTATGGCGTGTCTGGAGCCTGTGCCTTGGCCACCCTATTGGTGTTGGCGGAATGGCAAAAATTTACTGTGCGTCCCCTGCCTCGCTCCATTACCGGGCCCACCATCGTCTATTCCCGAGATGCAGAACGGCCCCTACGAGAACCCTACAGCACCACCCATGTGGAACACCCCAGCTTGGCAGAATTTGGGGATTATCTCCCCGACGCCGTGATTGCCTCTGAAGATAGTCGCTTCTTCTGGCATTTAGGGGTTGATCCGATTGGGGTGCTGCGGGCCATGATCACCAACCTGCGCGGGGGTGGCATTCGTGAAGGGGCCAGTACCGTTACCCAACAACTCGCTCGCAGTCTCTACCGAGACTATGTAGGGACTGAGGATTCAGCGGGCCGGAAATTGCGGGAGATGATCGTGGCCCTGAAGCTCGAAACCTTTTATAGTAAGGACGATCTCTTACTAACCTATCTCAACCAGGTCTTTCTGGGGATTGATTTATATGGCTTTGAAGATGCCGCTCGCTTCTATTTTGGCAAGTCCACCCAGGAGTTAAGCCTCTCAGAAGCCGCCACCCTGGCTGGGATTTTGCCCGCTCCCAATCGCTTTAACCCGATTCAGAACTATGAGTTAGCTCTGCAATATCGCAATCGCGTCATTGAACGAATGCGGGCCTTGGGGAAAATCTCTCAGGAAGAAGCTGATCGGGCCCGGCGATCGCGCATTGAAATCAACCCGGAAGCTCGGGAAATTCTTGAAAGCACGGTTGCTCCCTATTTCTATGATCATGTCTTTGTGGAACTCGAACAACTCCTGGGTTACGAACTGGCCCGGGAAGGAAACTTTATTGTGGAAACCGGCCTCAATCCTGACCTACAAGAACAGGCTGAGCAGAGTTTACAGGACTACGTTCGTACCGTCGGCAGTCAGTTGGGCGTATCTCAGGGGGCGATCGTTTCCCTGGATTATCGCACTGGGGAGATTGTCGCCTTAGCCGGGGGAGTCGATTATCGGAGCAGTCAATATAATCGGGCCACCCAAGCTCGCCGACAACCCGGCTCCACCTTCAAAGTCTTTCCCTTCGCTGAAGCTCTCAATCAAGGGATCAGTCCGGGGACGGTGTTCTCCTGTCAACCCCTCACCTGGCAAGGGCAATCTTACCGTCCCTGTGAACGCAGTGGCGGTGATATCAATATGTATCAAGGGATGGCTCAGTCGGAGAATGTGGTTGCCCTGCGCATTGCCCGAGAAGCGGGACTCAATAATGTCGTCCGTCTAGCACGGGATTTTGGCATTCGCTCGGAGTTGGCCCCAGTTCCGGGGTTAGCGTTGGGCCAAAGTGAAGTCAGTTTGTTGGAAATTACCAACGCCTATGGCATTTTTGCCAATCAGGGCCGCTGGAACCGTGGCCATGCCATTCGTCGCATTTTGGACAGTAGCGATTGCACCAATGCCGATGATTTCCAAACCTGTCGGGTGATTTATGACTATGCTCAGCAAGAACCCACCTATCAAGCCGTCGTCTCTCCGGAGGTAGCCGGGATTATGACCAACTTATTGCGGGGTGTGATACAGTCGGGAACCGGGACAGCGGCAGCCTTTGGTGCCGGAGAGGTGGGCAAAACAGGAACGACAGATTTTGCTGTGGATTTGTGGTTTATTGGCTATGTTCCCCAAGGTTCCTTAGTGACGGGAGTCTGGTTAGGGAATGATGATAACAGCCGCACCTATGGGAGTAGCAGTCATGCGGCGGAACTCTGGCGCAGTTATATGAGTCGAGCGGTTGATTAACTCTCGCCCCATCTCGGGGTGAGAGGGTGGCGGCTACTGTTGTTCGGGAATAATGAGTTTGCGGTAGGACTTGATGAGGTGGCTTTTGGAGGGGTGCGATCGCCCACTGTTGAAGCCGGATAACTCTTTCACATACTGCCCAATCCAATTATTAACCGTCGTCTGCGCCCCCAATTCTTCTGCCAGGCGATGGTACTGGGCAGACCATTGGGGATTGGCTTCAATGGCCATGCAGACATGCTCGATTAAGTCTTCATCAGGGGGAGAGGTGAAACAATTTAAGACTTGTTCGACTAACTGACGTACACCTTCGGTTTTTTTCATCCTAGCTATAGTCCTCCTTTAGAGAAATCCCTAGAAATTCTGAGCTTAGTGGAGCCGTGGCCCTCCAATCTAACAGAGGAGACGGGCTTATTTTCCCACAATATGGGTTTTAATACCTCATCCAGATTCTCCCTCATCCAGTGACTGCCCTCTCTAAGGTTGAA
>SMDP01000023.1:10778-13420 GCA_012911965.1 Geitlerinema sp. P-1104 | reverse complement strand
AAAGGGTTTCACGTTAGACTCAACTCTAGCAGCACCGAAGCATAAGTAAAATTCATGTATTATGTTCCAGACCCCAATCAACACATTAAGCCGGATTTACTTCATCGTCGATTCTCCCTAGATCTTTATGAACATAAATTTTTGGCATTGGCTTGCTATGGCTTTGCTGGTTTTCAGCCTTCTGCTCTACCCAGACCCCACTCTGGCCGAAACCTGTGAAGTTCAATCAGATATTGTGGATTTTAAAAGGGTTCGTGTTCACTATCCACCGTCCTGCTTTGAACCAAAGTTAAATATTAGTGATAAACTCTCCGAACTTCAAGATTATATCAATAGGAGTCCGCGATTTCCTGTCCAGCTAACCCGTTTAGACTATCAACTCATCGACGGGGGGATTCAACTGCAAGCCGATGCTATCCTTGACTTACCAAGACAACGAAAAGCTAACGTCAGTTTTAGCCAAGATTTGCTTCTCAGTGTTCGCGATGGATCTCTCAACCTGTCATTAGGTGAGTTAAACTTGAGGAGTCCGGAAGTCCCTGTAGGACTCGCAAAGAGTTCACTCTTGCCAGCTATTAGAATCTCGGTAAAAGACCTAGATGGGAGTCAAATGGATGACATTATCATGGCGAATGGTGGATTACAGTTAGCGGAACAGGTTGACCTAAAGCCTAACGTCTTAGAATTTATATTAGAAAAGCTACAACCGAGTATTCGTATAGAGATTGATGATGATTTAGGGCTGATTATTACCTGGGGATTTGACTAAGGGCAGCTTGTCATGATTTGCCCCTAATTTCTGCTCCTAAATTTACTTTAGCTGGGGCGAACTTAATTCGCCCTCCTCGGTGTCGGATATCTGGCAAGCTTTTCGAACAATAGTATCAATTTCACAGAAGTGTGACTGAAGAGTTCTATTGGGCCAATTGCCAACATTCGCGGGCGATCGCCCAATCCTCCTGAGCGCGAATCACCGCCACCTGCACCCGAGAGTTGGAAGTCGAAATCAGGCTATTTTTGGGCGAACCCTGATTTTTGCCCTCATCCAACTTTAGGCCCAAAAACTCAAAACCAGCACAGGTAGCCGCTCGCACCGCTGAGGAATTCTCCCCTACCCCAGCCGTAAAGGCCAACACATCCAAGCCACCCAACTGGGGAATCAAAGCCGCGATCGCCCCCTGAAGCCGTAACACATACATCTCAAACGCCAGCCGGGCCCGCTCATCTCCCGCGTCTCGGGCCTGCAAAATCTCCCGTAAATCCCCCGAGGGGCCAAAAATCCCCTTCAACCCCGATTGCTTATTTAACAGTCGATCCACCTCCGAGGCCTCGACTCCCATCTGCGTCATCAAATAGAGAGGAATCGCCGGATCAATCGAACCACTGCGGGTTCCCATCATCAATCCCTCCAAGGGCGTAAACCCCATGGTAGTATTCACACTCTGCCCCTGGCGAACCGCCGTCAGGGAACAGCCATTGCCCAAATGAGCCGTAATCATCCGCAACGACTCCAGGGGTTTGCCCACCAGCGTCGCCGCTTGTTCCGCACAATAGCGGTGGCTAATACCATGAAAGCCATAGCGGCGAATCCCCTTCTCAAACCAGTCATAGGGAATTGGATAGGTAGCCGCCGCTGGGGGAATGGAGGTATGAAACGCCGTATCGAACACCGCCACCTGGGGAATATCCCCCAATACCGCCTCCACGGCCAAAATTTCCTCCAGATGAGCCGGATTATGATTGGGGGCCAGGGGAATTAAGTCCTCAATCGTCTGTTTCACCGCCTCATCAATCAACGTCGCCTGACAATAGCGATCGCCCCCATGAACCACCCGATGGCCGACAATCGCAATCTCCGAGAGGGCCCCTAACACCCGCGTCTCCCCCTGCACCAGAGTCGCCAACATCTCCTCTAACCCATGATTGGCAGTATCGCGACTCAGACGTATCTCTTGCTCAGTCCCCTTAGCCGTCACCGTTAACTGGCCGTAATCGGGGCTGATCCCCCAATCCACCATGGCCTCCCAAATTGGCTCAGCCGGTGTCTCGGGGAAGGCCGCCTCCGGCAGATCATACACACAACTTTTCTGGGAACTCGATCCCGCATTCAAGACTAAAACTTTCATGAGAACCTCTATAAAGGTGACTGGCTAATGCGATGTAACTTGAGGAAATTCGTTCCTCGGGAATGTTTCGTGGGAATCCCCCCCACAATCAGAATCTGATCGCCAATCTCCGCCAGATTGCGCTCTTGTAACCCAGAATTGGCGTGTTCAATCAGTTCCTCAAAGGTTTCGCCATCATCATCAATCAGAATCGGCTTTACCCCCCAGATTAAATTCAGACGGTGATAGACATCCCGATTGGTGGTGAAGGCCACCACCAGGGCCCGAGGCCGTTCCTTGGAGGCAATGCGGGCCGTGTAGCCGGAACTGGTGAAGGAAGCAATACAGCGCAAGTCGAGCAAGCGATCAATCGTATTTAAAGCTTCTGTGAGGGCGTGGGTTTCGTCAGTTTCCGAGGGGGGATAGTTGACAAATTCCGCCTCCGGTTCAATCTGAAGGGCAATTTTAGCCATCATCTGTACCGCTTTTACGGGATATTTCCCCACCGCCGATTCACCGGATAACATGATGGCATCG
>SMDP01000023.1:0-10457 GCA_012911965.1 Geitlerinema sp. P-1104 | reverse complement strand
TCATCCGCCGTGCGGACAAAGCTCAGAGAAACCCAATCAATACCTTGGGATAAGCCAAACTCCAAATCTTCCTTATCCTTATCCGTCATCGAGGGCAAATGTAAATCTAAGGTGGGAATATTAACCCCCTTACGACTTTTTAAAAATCCCCCTTCCACGACAACACAATGAACCGCATGATCTTCAATCTTGGTGATTTCTAACTCCAGTAAACCATCATCCATTAGAATTTGTGATCCCACCTTAGCCTCCTCCGCTAAGTCAGGATAATCGAGTCCCACAGTATTAGTTTGCTCGTGATACTCAGCATTGGGAATTAAAATTAATTCCTCCCCTTCTTTCAAAGGAATTTCACCCTGAGGCAAATTACAGACACGAATTTTAGGGCCCTGTAAATCCTGTAAAATCGTGATGGGGGTATCCAGTTCTTGGGAAATCTTGCGCAGATTGTCAATGGTGATTTTATGCTGCTCATACCCTCCATGGGAAAAATTCAAGCGAGCCACGCTCATCCCGGCAGAAACCATCTTGCGAATAACATCGGGACTATTACTGGCTGGACCCAGAGTTGCTACAATTTTAGTGCGGTTCATAATGATACCTCCTTGATAATAGTTGTCATGACTTTTGCAGATTGTTCCAATTGTCGAGACTCCGTTGACGTTAACGATAACTGAAGCATTCGATCTGCACCCTGTCGATTAACCACGGTGGGCAAACTCAAGCATACATTTTCAATATTAGCCACCCCATGTACTAAACTACTAACGGTCATCACTCGATTTTGATCCCGCAGAATTGACTGGATAATATCCGTCACCCCTAAGCCAATGGCATAGCTGGTACAGCCTTTGCGTTTAATAATTTCATAAGCAGCATCCCGTGTTTCCTGAAAAATTTCTTGTAAGCGGGGGTCATCCGCTGAGGGACTTCCTGGCCAATCTCCGTCACACAAAGGCATTCCGGCGATATTGACCTTACTCCAGACCGGAACTTCACTATCCCCATGTTCTCCAATAATATAGGCGTGTAAACTCCGAGCATCGAGACGAAGTTCTCGCCCCAATAAAGACCGAAAGCGAGCAGTATCTAAAACTGTTCCAGATCCTAAAACTCGTGACGATGAAAATCCAGATAACTTTAAGGAGACATAGGTCATAATGTCCACAGGATTGGTGACAATGAGCAAAATTGCCTCAGGACAAAATTCGGCAATCTCAGGAATGAGCTGACGAAAAATTGCCACATTTTTTTGCACTAAGTCGAGGCGAGTCTCCCCCGGCTTTTGAGCAGCCCCGGCTGTGATGATGACAATATCAGCATTACGACCGGCATCGGCAACCGTGCCGGCAGCAATGGCTGTGGGAGCCAGAAACGGTAAGCCATGGGCTAAATCCATCACCTCTCCTTCGACTTTATCCATTGCCAAATCCTGTAATACCAATTCATCGAAGCAGTTTTGAATCAACAGAGAATAGGCGCAGGCCATCCCCACCTGTCCCGCACCGATAATGACGGCTTTACGGGGTTGCAGGGCCCGAAATTGAGAATCGGGGAGGGTAGTAAACAGACGTTCAAACATTAGGGGTGATGGCAACTTAGATAGGCTCGAAAACAGTCAGACCGGTGACGAGGGACATAGGGAGGGTGAGCCTCTCCTCAGGCGTTCGCCGAGTTAGGGATGGCAACTGTTTCTAGTATAAGATCAGGATCTCATCTGGAGTACCAACCTCCAGATTAAGTTATCGTTAAAAATTATAGGCGCTATATTGGCTGCTGGGATTCCTGAGCCGAATCTCGCCGCCTAGGAGTCCCTCTTCGCCGGTCTCAACCCCGCCTGGCTTGGGCGATCACCCCCCCTGCAACTCCACCACAATCAGCACTTTTTTAAACTTTTCGATGTAACCAAGATTACATTTATAGATTGACTTTTTCCGGAGAGAATTGTCAGGGATTTCAGTAAATTTAACAAAATCTTTCTTGAATTTTAGGGGGAGAAGCTGCTATCGATAAGAGGAGGGAAACGCACCCACCATCAGAATCATCCCAAGTGACGGTTTCCCCTTATGCTCACCCTAGGACCTGAATGCTATGACTATTGCCACATCCTCAGTCGCCACCGATATGCCCCTGTCGGCAGAAGAACTCCGTAAAATTCATGCCTACTGGCGGGCTGCCAATTACCTGGCGGTGGGCATGATCTACCTCAAAGACAACCCACTGCTGAAAGAACCCATCAAGCCCGAACATGTCAAAAAGCGGCTCCTGGGTCACTGGGGGTCCAGTCCCGGGTTAAGCTTCCTCTACATCCATCTCAATCGCCTCATCAACAAATACGACCTCAACGCCCTCTACGTGGCGGGTCCGGGTCATGGCGCTCCGGGAATCTTGGGGCCGGCTTATCTCGAAGGAACCTACTCCGAAGTCTATCCCGACAAAGGACAAGACGAAGAAGGATTACAAAAATTCTTCAAGCAATTTTCCTTCCCCGGCCATATCGGTAGCCACGTCACCCCAGAAACCCCTGGCTCGATTCATGAAGGGGGAGAACTCGGCTATAGCCTCTCCCACGCCTTTGGCGCCGCCTATGACAACCCCGATTTGCTAGTGGCAACCGTTATTGGCGATGGAGAAGCTGAAACAGGTCCGCTGGCTACGGCTTGGCATTCCAACAAGTATCTCAACCCCATCCGTGATGGCGCAGTCCTGCCGATTCTGCATTTGAACGGCTACAAAATCGCCAACCCAACCCTTTTGTCACGGATTCCTCATGAGGAACTCGAAACCCTGTTCCAAGGCTATGGCTACCGCCCCTATTTTGTCGAGGGCAGTGATCCTGACACCATGCACCAGAAAATGGCGCACACCCTAGAAGCCTGTGTTCAGGAAATTCGCCGTATTCAGGAGGAGGCACGCCGCACTGGGGTAGCGAAACGGCCCCGCTGGCCGATGATTGTCTTCCGTTCTCCCAAAGGCTGGACGGGGCCCGAATCGGTCAAAGGCCATAAAGTAGAAGGCTCCTGGCGGGCCCACCAAGTGCCAATGTCAGATGTTCATCAAAATCCTGAGAGTTTGACCATCCTCGAAGACTGGATGCGTAGCTACAAGCCGGAAGAACTCTTTGATGACACCGGCAAACTGATTCCCGAACTCCAGGAACTCTCACCGAAAGGGCCCCGACGCATGAGTGCCAACCCCATCACCAATGGGGGACTGGTTCGTAAGGACTTGCGCCGGCCCGATTTCCGCAAGTATGCCGTCGAGGTGCCGCAACCGGGCCATGTGGAGGCACAGAATACCCGCATCATGAGTTTCTATCTGCGGGATGTGATGCGCGACAATATGCACAACTTCCGGGTGTTTGGTCCTGATGAGACGGCCTCCAACCGGCTTCAGGCGCTTTATGAGGTCACGAAGAAGGCCTGGATGGCGGAAATTCTGCCCGAAGATGAGGATGGTGGCTTCTTATCTCCCGATGGGCGGGTGATGGAGATGCTGAGTGAGCATACTCTCGAAGGTTGGCTCGAAGGCTATCTCCTGACGGGACGACATGGCTTGTTCCATACCTACGAGGCCTTCGCTCACGTCATTGACTCGATGTTTAACCAGCACGCCAAATGGCTGGATATTTGTAAAAATGAGGTGCCTTGGCGGGCCCCGGTGTCTTCTCTGAATATCTTGCTCTCCTCGGTGGTCTGGCGCCAAGATCACAATGGCTTCAGTCACCAAGATCCCGGATTTATTGATTTGGTGACCAACAAGAGTGCTGAGGTAACGCGGATTTATCTGCCCCCCGATGCCAATTGCTTGCTCTCGGTGATGGACCATTGTCTCAAGAGCAAAAACTATGTCAATGTTATCGTGGCGGATAAGCAAGACCACTTGCAGTATCTGACCATGGAGCAGGCGATCGCCCATTGCACGAAGGGGATTGGCATCTGGGAATGGGCCAGCAATGATGATTGCGGCAAAGATCCCGATGAACCGGATGTGGTGATGGCCTCATGTGGGGATATCCTGACTCGGGAAGCCTTGGCCGCCACGGCGATTCTGCGGGAGGAATTCCCTGATCTCAAAGTGCGTTTTATCAATGTGGTGGACTTGTTCCGACTTCAGTCAGAGGTGGATCACCCCCATGGCTTATCCGATCGCGACTTTGACAGCCTCTTTACTCCAGACAAGCCGGTGATGTTCAACTTCCACGGCTATCCCTGGTTGATTCACAAACTCACCTATCGCCGTAGTAACCAGGAACGCATCCATGTTCGTGGCTACAAGGAGAAAGGCAATATCAACACGCCTCTGGAGTTGGCGATTCGTAACCAAGTCGATCGCTTCAATCTCGTGATTGATGTGATCGATCGTGTCCCCAAACTGGGATCAGCGGCAGCCTACGTGAAAGAGCGCATGAAGAATCAAATCATTGAGCATATGCACTATGCTCAGGAACATGGTACGGACAAGCCGGAAATTACGAATTGGAAATGGCCCTATTAAATCAGTAAGCTAGGGAATAAAGGCGTTAGCTCCAGTAATGGCTTGCCTAACGCCTTTATCTGAAAACTGATACCTAGAAATCTATCTTATGGCTGATTTAATTGCTGTTTCCTACGATAGCCAATATAAGGCTGAAGAAGTGCGCTTAGCCTTGCTGAAACTCCAGAAACAGCACCTGATTGAACTCGAAGATGCCGCCGTGGTTGTGAAAAACGAAGACGGCAAAGTGAAACTCAATCAAGCCATCAACCTCGCCGCCGCCGGGGCCGCCTCCGGCAGCTTCTGGGGACTGTTGATTGGACTCCTGTTTCTCAGTCCCTTACTCGGTGTAGCCGTCGGTGCGGCTGGTGGTGCCATTGGGGGGGCCCTCAGTGACATTGGCGTGGATGACAACTTCATGCGGGAACTCGGTGAAACGATGCAGCCGGGAAGTTCAGCCTTGTTTATCCTGGTTCGCAAGGTGACCCCCGATAAAGTCCTCGATGAAGTGGCTCAGTTCGGTGGTAAAGTCCTGCGAACCTCCTTGAGCAAGGATCAAGAAGCTCAGTTGCAAGAAACCCTCTCAAATCGGGGCATTGAACTAGATAAAGTTCATGCTGAAGCCACAGAGTCCTAGTTCTGGGACGGATAACGGTTACAGGGCGATCGCCAGCGGTTTGGGGGCAACCCCTTTCGGGGCGATCGCCCCTTTTTTTCTCCCAGATTCGTAAGGCTGAATCTCCTCGGTGGCGTTAAAACGCGATCGAAATGAGATATAACAAATGGAGAGTTTCCCAGAATTTGCCAAGAGTACGGTCTAAATCATGGTCAACGTCGCGACCCCTTCTATCCCCTCCATCCAACTCGAAGACGATGCCACCCAGGAATTGCTCGACTGGGCCACGGAGATTGAGCATTCTGCAAGCACATACTTTGAAAAAAGTCAAGCCCTAGTCGTCAAACTTGGCGCTCACTACCGTCAAGATGGTTTGACCGAATTTGGTTTCTGGACTCCCGAACTCACCGCCCAAGTGATGCGGCGCAAAGAAATCTACCTGGAAATCCTCACCCCCATGGATGAGATTGATTTCAGTAATCCCCGCCAGGTCGTTCGCTTTCGTCGCACCCGCCTCAACTTAAAACAACAAGGCGAATTTCTCTGGGGAGTTGTCTCAGGCCTACAAGCCGGAACCCGCGAACAGGCCGGTTCCTTTTATTGGTTACGATTTGTTGACCAACAGGGTATCCTCGAAGCCATTCGCGATGTCGTTCCCTACTCCCTCCCTTATGGTGTCTTTGGCCCCGCTGAAGTCTACGACATCGACCGCCTTCAAGCCCATCGCCCCGACTTAGATTATTTTGCCCGCACCAGCGCCTCCCAACTGCCAGAATTTTTCACCCAAGACATCCATCACCAAGACATTAAAGCCATTCCTCGGGTTCACGCCCCCCGCAATATCCTCCAACTTCATGTGGGAACCGCCACCGCCGAGGGAACCCTCGAAGGATTAACAAAACTCTATCAAGGTATTTCCGCCAAACTGGCCAACGGAGAGGCCCTCACCGCCCTCGAACAAAACTATGTGGGCTACGATGCCGTACAACTGCTTCCCCTCGAACCCACCATTGAGTTCCGCAGTGAGTACAGTCCCGAAAGTGAGTTTTTTGTCTTCCTCTCCGAAGATGAAGAAGACGAACTAAAAATTGAACTGCGTAAACCCAACACCCAAGACTGGGGCTATGATGTGCCAATTTTAGGCTCTAGTGCCACCAACCCAGCTCAATTGGGCAGTCTGCGGCCCGATGAAATGGTGGACTTTGTCGCGGCGCTGCATAACTTATCCACCGGCCCGATTCAGCTAATTTACGATTTAGTCTATGGTCATGCCGATAACCAGTCAGAACTGCTGATTAACCGGGAATATCTCAAAGGGCCCAATATGTACGGCCAGGACTTAAACCACCAACTGCCCACGGTGCGCGCCATTTTCCTGGAGATGCAACGGCGCAAACTCAACACGGGGGCCGATGGGATTCGCGTCGATGGCGGTCAAGATTTTCGCTTCTTTAACCCCCTCTCCGGGGCGGTGGAACAGGATGATGCCTACTTACTCGCAATGAGTAATGTGGTGCAAGAAATTGACGGCTATAAACGCCTCATGTTCACCATTTTTGAGGATGGCCGTCCTTGGCCCGCTGAGGGGTGGGAAGATATTTCCACCTATCGGGACTTGATTGAGAAAATGCCCGAGTCATACCAATGGGGGCCCCTGGTGTTTGCCCACAATACCCCCGCGTTAAAAGGGTTTTGGGAACGGAAATGGCGGCGGGTGTTGGAGGTGATGCACATCGGCAGTAACTGGATTACCGGCTGCGGCAATCATGACACGGTGCGTCGAGGCAATCAGATTTCTCTGGAGGAGGAAATTAACTGGAATTTAGGGGAGTCTCTGCCGAAAGTTCTCAGCAAAGCCTATGATAACCCTGCCACGTCGATTTGGGTCTATGGCTTTAGTCCTGGATTACCCATGGACTTTATCAATGCCCTGTGTCATGTTCCCTGGATGTTTTTCCGCAACACCGATGAACGCTATGGGGTGAAAGTCGTTTCAGAGGAAATTGGCTTCCTGGATTGGCAGATTACTGAAGAGATTTATAATCGCCCTGATTTGTTTCAGAATCTCAAAAAACTGGGCTTTGAGTATCTCGAAGATGTGCGCGGCTTTGGACGGGCCTTAGAAGAGACCATGATGCAGATGGATTATGATCTCAGCCGTGTGGCCAAGATTTGTCAGGATTGTTTGGGCGATGATGCGTCTGCCTGTAGTATTGACAGTATGAAGCTGCTGAATCATCCCAAGATGGTGAAGTTTTTAAGACGCTTGGATGAGACGCAGTTGAAAAAGTTTGCCCTCACCTATATGGAAGATTGTTTTGTGGCCTGTAATGTGGGTCATTATATAGACCAAGTCGATGAGGTTCAGGCTCAGTTTAATCGGCAGTTACGAGCCTTTCGGCATGAACGGCCTTGGCTGGCACAAAATCTGATTGGAACCGATCGCTTTGATAAGTGTAGTGATGGCGATCGCACCATCTTCTATGGAGTTCGCAGTAATCCCAATGATGGGTCAGAAGGAGTGGTCATGGTGGCCCATTTGGGCGGAGATCCCATGACCGTAGAACTTGGGAAATGGCTCGGGATTGACTTAAATCAATGGACGGTAGAAATTGCTTCACCGGGATTAGAACGGGATGATAATTTTGCCGATCTCAACTCCTTTGAACTGCGAGACTCCGAGGGATTACTGCTATGTTTTGCCCCGCCGGCTCGTTCTCCTGTTGCTCAACCTCAGTCGTCCTAGATCCCCAAATGGGTTAGTTCTATTTATGCCCGATCGCCCCCAACCCCCAAAGCCCCCGGCCTCTCCAGAAAAGGAGCAAACTGCTGCTGAACGCTCTCGGTTCAGTCGCCTTTTTAATGAGACCTTAGACCAGTTAAAAGGTCGTTTCTCAAGAATGGGTAATGTGGCTAAATTATTTTCAGTCAGTGATGAACAATTGGCTGAAATTTTGGCGCGAGTGCGGGAAGAACTGCCCACTACGGAAGCCTTACTATTAGGGAAACCTCAGGCGGGAAAAAGCTCAATTGTGCGGGGAATCACGGGGGTCTCCCCTGAGATTATCGGCCAGGGATTTCGGCCCCATACCCAAAACACCCAACGCTATGCTTATCCCTCGGAGGAGTTACCGTTACTGGTGTTTACTGATACGGTGGGCTTAGGGGATACTCGCCGGGATACTCAGGAGTTGGTGGCGGAACTTGTGGAGGATTTGAATGTGGAAACCCGTCGGGCCCGGATTTTAATCCTAACGGTTAAGATTACGGATTTCGCCACGGATACCCTGCAAGAAATTGCCCGGCAACTGCGACAGCAACACCCGGAAATCCCCTGTTTACTGGCTATTACCTGTTTGCATGACCTGTATGCCCCCCAAGTGGAGGATCATCCTGAGTATCCTCCCGAGTTTGAGGAGGTGCAACGGGTGGCTCAAGCCTTGGAGGCCTCCTTTGCTGGCTGTTACGATGCCGTAGTCTGCCTCGACTTCACCTTGGAGGAGGATGGCTTTACACCGGTGTTTTATGGCTTGGAAGCCTTGCGAGATGCGATCGCCGACTTGCTACCGGAAGCGGAGGCCCGGGCCATCCATGAACTTCTCGATGATGGCATGACTCAACAGTTAGGGGATCTCTATCGCGATGTGGCCCGGCGTTATATCCTAGCCTTTTCCGTGATGGCGGCCACCATGGCGGCGGTTCCACTTCCGTTTGCCACCATGCCCGTGTTAACCACCTTACAGGTGTCTCTAGTGGGGATGATTGGCCGCCTCTATGGCCAAACCCTATCCCCCTCACAAGCCGGAGGGGTCGTCAGTGCGATCGCCGGTGGCTTTTTGGCCCAACTGGTGGGACGAGAGTTAATTAAGTTTATTCCCGGCTTAGGAAGTGCCTTAGCCGCCTCCTGGGCCGCTGCTTATACGTGGGCCTTAGGAGAAGGGGCCTGTGTCTATTTTGGCGACCTGATGGGGGGCAAAACCCCTGATCCCCAGAAAATTCAAGCGGCTATGAATGAAGCCTTTGATGCTGCCAAACGACGCTTCCGAGACCACTCCATGGATGGCAACGACCCATAAATTGCCGAATATCCACTCAACCTCTGGTTGGGCCCAACCCGCTCCCACCCCCTGACTTGTTGAACTGACCCTTGTGATATCAGCTACGCCATCATGGATCATGCTTCCCCAGACCCCCCGATTCCAGCCCCTAACAGGGCTGAGGTTCAAGTCAAAACCTTAGCTTGGGCCACCATTGCTACCGTCTCTCATATTGGTAAGGTGCGGCGGGAAAATCAAGATAATGTCTTGGTGAAACCCTGGCCTGATGAGTCAGCAATTTTAGCCGTGGTGGCTGATGGAATGGGGGGCGGTCGTGGGGGCAAGCGGGCGGCCGAAATTACGGTAAATACGTTTGAGACCTTGCTAGAGAAACCCGTTCCCGGTTCAGTGAGCGATCGCTATCAACAGCTTTGGAACACCCTCCATCAAGCCGATCAACATATCCGCGCCGAAGGGTCCATGAGTTTTAAACTGATGGGGATGGGAGCGACAGCGGTGGTCGCCCTAATTACCCCCAATGAGATGATTCATCTCTACGCTGGCGACAGTCGCCTTTACCATTATCGTCGCGATGAGTTTCTCTATAAAACCGCAGACCATTCCGTGGTGCGGATGCTGTTGGAACTCGGACGAATTACAGAGGAGGATGTCGCCACCCATCCCATGCGATCGCTCGTGAGTTCCTGTTTGGGGGGACGAGAGGGAAATGGTGATTTTAGTATCGATCCGAAATGGAATCGTGACCCCTGTCCCCAACGAGAGTTACAAGTCGGCGATCTTCTCTTACTATCGAGTGACGGCTTACATGGCCGTGTCTCTGATGCTGACATTCAGGGCTATTTCGATGAGTGGGGCCATGCTCCGGGTAAACTCTTGCAGAGGTTAAAGGAACGGGCCCTCGATGACGGAGGGATTGATAATTTAACGGGAATTGTCATTCGCATTAATGCCTGAGATTAAGACATGACAGGAGTTTGAAGATTGGCAATCATGCGATCGAGCAAATCGCAGCCCGCTTGAACTGACTCAATACGGCTGAGTTGATCTCGTAGTTGATTCGCCCCGGGAAAGCCTTTACAGTACCAGGATAGATGTTTGCGAGATTGATAGATACCGCGATCGCCCTTATAGGCCCCCAAGGCTTGTAAATGCTCCTTGGCACAAACCAGACGCTGCACCACACTCACCGGGGGGAGATAGTCCCCAGTTTTCAGGAAATGGTCAATTTCCCCCACCAGAAAGGGATAACCCAAGGTTCCCCGAGAACACATCACCCCATCGGCCCCAGTCTCCTGCAAACAGCGAAT
>SMDP01000229.1 GCA_012911965.1 Geitlerinema sp. P-1104 | reverse complement strand
AGACTCGGAAGCACTGGCCTCGTCCTGCTCACGCTCAAAACGGCGAGCTAGGGCAACTTGATCACGGTCAAATTGTGGGTTGCTGTGTTCGCGGACAATGCCGAGACTGCGATCGCTATCATCCACAGAAGTTGTGGCTTCGGCGGTAGGACTAGGTTCCGGGCTAGAAGCTAGGCGAGATCTGCGAACGTCGTTACGACGAACCCGATCTCTGAGCCGGGCAATATCAGCGGTAAGTGTTTCACTGACTGGGGGGATGGCAATCTCGGAAGACTCGACCTCGGTCATATCGCTGGCTAGCTCTTCGCTAGTTAGCTCTTCGCTGGCGAGGTCTGTTGCAGCAACCTCAGGAGTTTTCGAGTCAACTGCTGCAATGACGGGAATCTCGTCAACTTCAGCAGCAGTCTCCGGGATTGCAGCCATGTCTGGGATTGTGGCAATTTCCGGGACTTCTGAGGCTCTGTCGAGATTGTTAACCCGCTCTTCGTCGAGGGTGGACAGGGCAACCTCTAAGGGTTCGTCCTCAACGGTGGCTGCATTCAGATCCAAGCGTTGTTTTTTGCCGGGAACCGAGGCTAGGCTGCGATCTTCCCCGAAGACTTCAACGGGGGCAGACCGACGGGCAATCTGTTTGGGAATTTCTAAACGTTGTCCCTCGGCAATTTGGTCGGGGTCGTCGAGACCATTCACCCGAGCAATTTCCTCAATCGTGGTCTGATGCCGATTGGCCAGACTGATTAAGGTTTCTCCTTGACGAACTTCATGAGATTCAAGGGTTTCAAGAACTTGGCTCTCACGTTCTAGGAATGAACGGTTGAGATGAATGTCCGGCTCGACAGCGGAGAGGCGTGATTCACTAGAATGGTCTCTGTCGGCGGCGGCGAGGGGTTCGGTTGGAGTGGGGGACTCTAAAATTGATGCAGCGTCGAGGGCTGAGTTGGGGCTGACGCGGCGGCCGACTCTGTCAGGCAGGAATACTTCTGAGGATTGCTCAGAGGGGCGTGTCAGGGCCAGCTTAGAGTCGTCTAGTGCAGAGCTGGTGACCTCGGCTGAGGTGTCGTCGTTTTGTTGAGAGTCTGAAATGGAGCTAGGAATACTGCTCAGAGAAGTCTCAGGGGTCAGGTCATCATTGGCATGAGCTTTTGTAGAGGGAGTGACCTGAGCCATTTGAGCGTCTGTAGACTCATCCTCGGCAACGGTGGCTCTAGGAGAGGAGTCGGGGGCAATGATCTCCCGGGGGGGATAGACCATGGTATCGGTGACGGGGATTCTTAGGACTTCACCGATTTCTAGGGGGGTTTCGATGGAGGGTAATCCGTTGGCTGTGGCGATGGAAGCCGGAGTGACCTCGTAGGCACTGGCAATACGCCAGAGAGTGTGACCGCTCTGAACGACATGGGTCACATGCTCTTGAACTGGCTCTTGGGCGACTGGGGCCTTGGCTTCGGGTTCAGCTTGATGCTGGGTGTAGGTCTCGACAGGAGTGTCTGCATAGGACGGTGTCTGAGGAGTGGCAGCGGTGACCGCAGGGACATCCACTGCTTTTAGTTGCTCCTCGGGCATGACAGCCGTTTTGTCGAGGGTGGGTGGCATTAGGGCCGGAGCTGGCTTAACGGCTGGCTCAGCGGCAACAGCAGCGTCTTCTGCTAAGCCGAGACTAGATGCTCCCATCGAAAGGGCCAGACCAAGGACAGCAGCTGAGGTTCGAACCCGCCGATGCTGTTCCGGTAAGGTGGCACGGAGCAGATCAGATCCTAAATGAGCTTGAAGCTCGTTTAAGGAAGCGGGGGGGTTGTGATGTGGGAACGCTCGTTTCAAGAACGACCTCCTAGACAATAAGCGTGTGAGTTACAGTCGGTCGGGGGTGCGACCTTGGAGACCGAACAGTGATTAATATCACATTGATTTTGCGATTTAAATCACTGACGGTAGAGATGCTTAGGACAGGTTACCCCGATTTATCAATTTACACAAGGTTACAAAGCTGTAAACCTTGTCTAGAGGTGGTTTTGAGCTTTTGGACTGACCCATGCTAAGCCCGTTTGACCTAGTGAGGGCGGGGTAGGTGGCGCTAAATAAGTCCAGGTTTGCTCAAGGTTGGATGTCCTTTAACCTACAAGACGGCGTATTAAAGCGTATCGACGAAACTTTAAGCTGAATTAGGGTAAAACGGCAACTGGTCAGTTTGTGGCCCTCCATGCCAATCTCCTGAAATTTTTGAGATTTTGGCCTAATTTGAAAATCCTCAATCTATGATCAACGGGGACTTTCAGTGACTCACCGATGTGAGTCGGGGTGTAATGAGTCTAAATGGCCTCTTGACCGGACGATTTCGGATTAACAATAGAAATTTCTTATCATTGCCTGAATGATGGGATCGCCTACTCTCTGGGGGATTGACCCTCTTGGGGGGTTGCCCCTCATCGGTCTTGAAGTTGACCGATTTGACGTAAACATTCAAAAAGCCCTAAAGCAGCACTGACAGACAGGTTGAGGCTGCGAACTCGGGGTTCAAACATGGGAATATAAACGGTCTCTTCACATTCGGCGAGGGTCTCTTGGGAGAGTCCTTCTGTTTCACTACCAAAGAGTAGCCAATCATCGGCTCGAAATGTGAACTCAGTATGATTACAACGGCCGCGAGTGCTGAATCCGATCCAACGACCGGATTGAGGGCGGCTCTGGCTGCGGAATTTCGCTAGAGACTCATGAAGTGTCCAGTTGACGTACTGCCAATAATCCAGCCCGGCCCGCTTGAGATAGCGATCGCTCATCTCAAACCCCAACGGTGCGACGAGATGAAGTGGGGTTCGGGTGGCGGCACAGGTACGGGCGATGTTACCGGTGTTGGGGGGGATTTGAGGATTAACGAGGACGACTTTAGGCACAGGAGCAGGTAGGGTCAAGGTTTTACGGGTTTAAACGGTCTTTTGGGCAATTTTAAGCCATATTTGGCTCATTCACGCTGAAAATCTCCCCTGGCAATCTTGGGCCATGAAGGACAAGGTTCGGTTTTCCACATCTCTCCATCGATAGGTTTTTCTAATCGCCGATTCCGCAAGAGAGAAATTTCGGATTTAGCGGCGTTAAAACTGGGGAATTAGGCCGCCATGAAGCTACATAATTTGTCTTCTAGGTCTTGTTCGCGAGCGATCGCCCCCTCAATCTCGCGCATAATCTGTTCACGAGGGGAAGATCCCCGTTCACAGGCCCGTCGCCATTGCTGGGCCGGATTTCCTTCTCGCAAAATCCGCTGAACTGGGGAGAGGAAGCAACGAATCCCCTTCGACTTGGCCAGAGGCAGAATCTCAGCATATAACTCCTCGATCCAATCCCGCGCTAGGATTTCTCGTCCATCTTGCCAATGGCGTAAGGTCGCGTCGAGGCTATCTTTGGCGGCGGCTTGCTCGTTGGCCATGGTTAGGGCTAGTAAGTCCTCACTGCGGTGGCTGGCTGGGAGCGTACTGCGTTCTAAGGGGTCGAGACTGGGATCGAGTAGGGTTTGCCAAATTCGCGCCTCTAGGAAGGCCATAACCGCCAGCAGGTCGATGGGGTCAACAATCAGATCGCAAATTCGCAGTTCTAGGCGATTCAGATTATAGGGACGGCGATCGCCATTGGGACGCACGGAAATCCAAAGATGACGCACATTCTGCATGGTTCCCAGGTTTAACTGCTCTTGGGTCCAATCAATGAAATGACCGTGACTCTCGAACAGGGGAACTGTTTGCGGAACTTGAGGAAACACAGACCAGCGGGTGGAGTCGTAGCCGGTGATTTCCCCATCGAGGAAGGGAGACGACGCACTCAACGCCAGATAAAGAGGTGCTTCAACGCGAATCAGCCGTGCGGCCCGCATCAAGGCTTCGGGGTCACTGATACCAACGTTGATATGGACACTGGCGGTGACCACTTTGGACCCGTAGGACTGCTCGATGTAGTCATGGTAGGGGTTACCGGGGTCAGAGCGGAAGAAGCGGCGACTATCTCCGAGGGAGAGGGTGCTTCCAGGAATTAGGGTGTAATCGCCGAGGGTTTTGAGATAGTGACGCAACTGTTGCCGAGGTCGCACTAAATCACAGAGCAAAATATCGTAATCGCAAAAGGGAGCGGTGGTGTACTCCACGTTGCGTGAGTCGGGTTCTCGGGAAAAGCGATCGAGATCGGCGACAATGCGATCAGACAGTCCCACAATGTCACCGGTGGGTGTTCCGGTGTACATTTCTACTTCAAAACCTTTGGATAAGAGCATGTGTTGTTCTGCCTGAAACGGGTGCGACATCGAAGAGCAATCTTTATTAAGTGGTGGCGATCGCCCGCAAGCGAGCCACATCCCCAGGATTGACCTTGTTGGCATTTTATCAAAGATGGCGGCGACAGTGTTCAAGCTGCCCTGGGATTTTGCCTAGCTTGAGCCTGGCTGTTGGGGTACACTGATCTCATGATTCCGCTTCACGAGGGATAGCCCTGCGTCAGGTTTTAGGTTATGGAAACAAAAGAACTCAAACTACTGCTTCAGTTACTTGGCTGTCCTGACTATCGGGGCAAAATAGCAGCGGTTAAGCCAACCAGTGGTACGAAGGTGAGTGAAACCCAACGCTTCTGTCGTAAATTAGCCGATCGCGAGTTAGTGACACTCCACGAAGAAATCAAGAAATTCAAAATTAGTCCGGCGGGTAAAACACTCCTGAAAGCTGACCTTGAAAATCTCCCCTTATCTGACGCAGAATTAACGGTGTTACAAGTAGCCGCCAAGGGACCATCAACACCCGGAGATACGAAGCTTCCCGCTGATCAACGTCAGCCCGTTCTTCTAAGTTTGTGCGATCGCGGCTTCTTGAGTGCAATCGAACGCAAAATTGTTGAAGTGAGTCTTTCCGCACGGGGTAAAGAATTTCTCCGGGATGATTACTTTGATGCTAATGCCAGGCGCAATCTACAACTTAACGCCCAACTTTTAACCAATTATGTCCAATTTATGCGGACATGGATCAACTCAGCTCCCACCCCAACTCCCACCCCAACTCCCACCCCAAAAGCAAAACCCAGCGACAGCGAACTCATCGAGATTATTCGCAAAATTGACGCTCGCCTTCCCACCAATAACTACACACCGATTTATCACCTTCGCGCCGAAGTTCAACCCCCCATGATGCGCGATGAACTCGATCAGGCTCTGTTCCGCCTCATTCAAGACAACAAAATTCAACTGAGTTCCCTCCAAGAGGGAATGGATTACACAGATGAACAATTTGCCGCAGGAATCCCGCAAGAATTTAGTAGTCCTCTATTTTTTATTATTGTCAATTGAAGTCAAGTGAACAGTGGTCTGTAAATACAAATTACCAACTCCTTTTAACTCCAAATCAACCTAAACTATCGAGTTTCTGTCATGGCTGACATCATAACGCTGCTCAAACAAAACTATAATCCCTTTGACTTAACCACAGCGAGAAGTGGAAACTTTTGGTTGGAACAACAATCTGCAAATCTGACAGTAGAGTCTATTCACCAAGAACAACTGAGGGAGATTATCCAGGTTATCGAAGAGGTGCAACTCAACCAGATCACCCGAACCATCTTGTTAAAAGGAGATTTAGCTTCGGGAAAAAGCTATTTTCTCGGTCGTCTGAAGAAACAAGTTAATCAAAAAGCCTTATTTGCCTATATCGGAAGCTGGTCAGACAACGACTACATTTGGCGACATATTTTGCGTCAAACTGTCGATAGTCTGATGCAAACTCCCGAAAATGAAAGCCAATCCCAATTTTTGCTATGGCTTAATAGTTTGTCAGCATTTCAAGACAAAAGCCTCATCAAAAAGATATTAGGCGAAAAAACCATCTTTGTCCAAAATTTCAAAAGTAGCTATCCGACGGGAATTTATCAAGCCAAAAATTTCTTTAGTGCTTTGTATCATGCAACACAGCCAGACGACTACATTATTGCCTGCGATTGGTTACGAGGCGAAGATTTAGATACCAGTGATTTAAACCGACTGGGAGTCCGCAAGTCGTTGTCGAGCGAAGAAGATGCTAAAAACATCCTCATGAACCTAGGACGGGTTTCCGCTCAAGCTCAATATCCCATTGTTTTGTGTTTTGATCAAGTCGATCAAGCCTGTTTTAAGGAGGATGGACTACCCGCCTTGTTGGGGGTTAACACAACAATTCACAATGAAAAATTAAAGAATTTCGTTATTATTCTTAGTCTAATTCAGAGTACTTGGGAAAACAAAATATCTCAGCAACTTCAAGCTGACCAAGACCGGATTGATCGAACGGTTCAACTTGATAAAATCACCATAGATCAAGCTGAAGAAATCTGGCAAAAGCGTCTCCGTCCTTTGCATGAGCAAGCCAAACCCCAACCCGAGTCTAGCATTGCCCCGTTGACACGAGATGAGTTGAAGAAACGCGCACCGGGTGGAAAAATAGTTCCTCGTACGGTTATCCAACTGGGTCATAAACTGATTCAGCAACTCAAAGGACATGGGGAGATTAAAACCGACGATAGTTTTGCACTGGTTTGGGACAAAGAATTTAAGAAAACTCAGG
>SMDP01000228.1 GCA_012911965.1 Geitlerinema sp. P-1104 | reverse complement strand
CCTCTCCTGGCCCGGTAAATTCCAACGCTTAATGGTTCCATCCGGGGACGCGGTAATCACCTGATGACCATCGGGGGTCAAGACAAAGCTACTAATCGTCTGACTATGACCCCGGAAGCTATAGTCCCGCTCGCCGCTGTCTAGGTTCCAAAAATGTAGTTCACGCCCGGCCCCAAGTAAATAGGTTCCATCGGCGGTGAAGGCCAGGTTACTAACATTGACTTCAGTATCACTCAGACGAAATAGCTCGGCTCCCGGAAAAACATTCCATAGGCGCACCTGATCTCCTTCGGCGGCGCTAGCAATCCACGCTTCATCGGGGGAGAGGGCCACGGCAGTAATGGGACCCTGATGTCCAGTCAGGGAGCGAATTAGAACTCCACGCTGTACGTCCCAAATGCGTAAGCTCTGATCCTGGCCGCCACTAATGAGAGTGGTTCCATCGCCTGAGAGGGCCAGGGCGTTGACGGGACCGGTATGGCCCGATAAGGTCTGTTGAAGTCGTCCTTGGTTGACATCCCAAACCTGTAGAGTTCCATCATCACTGGCACTCACTAACACCTGGCCGTTATCGGAGAGGGCCAGGGCGTTGATGGGACCGGCATGGCCTGATAGGGTAAAGCGACGAATTGCGGTGCGCAGATCCCAAATGCGGATACTGGCATCATCACCGGCGGTGATGAGACTGTTGCCATCTGGGGTCGCGACAAGGGCGCGAATCCAGGATTCATGGACGGAACGGCTTTGTAGGACGATATTGTTACGGGTGGCGATGAGGTCGATATCTTGGTTGCGACCACTCACGAGGAGGGTTCCATCGGGGACAATGGCCAGGGACTGGACTTCTCCGGCGTGACGAGCAATTAGATTTTCTAAAAAGGAGGCACTGGGAGCGGCTAATACTAATTCCCAGGGATTGGCGGGAAAGAGACCATGGCGCCAGTAGCCATAGCCTTGACTGAGGGCGGCCAGGGCCAGGAACAGGGCCGCAAACGGCTGCCAACTGATCTGAATTTGCGGCCAGCGCAGCAGTTGTGGGAGTTGCCGCTGTTGGCGGGGGGTCGAATGGGAGGTGCGCCCACTCTGACTGGCGGATGTGGTGTTTCCGGAGTTGCTGGTATTGCGGGAGGTGCTGCCGCTGGAGTTGTTCGTGGACAGGCCCGACTGACTCCCCCGTTGACGGGTTTTGTTCGATTCTGAGGCTGAGGGGGTTTTGGGTTTCCGTTGGAAGGTGAGGGTTAGGGTGGATTTGGTGGAGGCGATCGCCGGTTCAGCTTCAGCGAGACAATTGAGAATCATCTGGGCATGTTGAGGCCGGTTCCCTGGGAAGGGGGCCATCAGATAATCAATGACATCACCGAGTGCGTCGGGAATTTGCGGCGCACCCTCCCGCCAGAGGAGTTTCCCGGTACGAGGATTTTCGGGAAATTCTGTAGGCTTTTTCCCGGTCATGAGATAGACAAAGGTGCGCCCCAAGGCGTAAAAGTCAGACTGGGGGACGGCTTTACCGTTGATTTGTTCGGGGGGACTGTAGCCGGCGGAAATGATTTCGGTGACGTTCTGGCCGCCACCGACTTTGTTGAGGTAGGTTCCGGTGACTTCCCGGGCCGTGCCAAAGTCGATTAAGACTAATTGACCGGTGGGGCGGCGCATGATGTTCTGAGGTTTGATGTCTCGGTGGAAGTAATGCTGCTGGTGGACTTGTTCGAGGATTTCCACGAGCTGTTCGAGCCATTCGACGGTCTGTTTTTTGTCGATGGGCTTGTTGTTGCGTTGTTCGAGCCATTCGACGAGGTTTAGACCTTCGATTTTTTCCATCACCAGACAGTGAACTGGCTCTTCGCTGTCGGGTGGGGTATAGGTGAAGTAGCCGTCGGCATTCACCTTGGGGATGCCTGGATGTTCTAGGCGACTGAGGACTTTGGCCTCTTGTTGGAAGAGGGTCACTGCCTTGGGATGGTTTTTGAAGAGAACCTTGATAACCTTGAGGTTCTGGCCATCGCGAGCTTCAAAGGTTTTACCAAATCCCCCACTTCCGAGGAGTCGGTTGATGCGATAGCGATTCTGGAAGACTAGGTCTGACCCGCAGTGAGGACAAATGGTGTCTCTGGGATCGATCCCGTCTTCGGGGCTAGGGCATTGGGGGTTAATGCAATAACTCACAGATAATTGCTGACCCGGCAGGTTTGGTTAAGCGGTTGTCTTCACTATAACTTGTGGGGATAACTTACGACGATTCCCGTCAAGATACGGTAAAACCCGAAGGCGATCGCAAGAACTGCTCCGGGTTGTCTGATTAATGTGTCGTGGCTCCCAGGTTGACGGCGGGACAACCGCTGATCACTGGGGGTGACTAACGATGAGGCAGATAAATGGTGATCGATTCCCCATCATCGTTGGTCAAATGCCGCGCTTCAAAGCCGAGGCGATCGCCTTGGCGAGAACGGCCAGAATGTCTGGGATTGGAACGATGGTAGCCAAGGGAAGGAAGGGGGCGATCAAGGGGAGATGTGGAGCGTGCCATAGAAGGAGTCCTCTGGGTAGGCGATTATGGGTGACCGGGATCGCTCCTTCAGGCGAGAGATGTCGTCTTTTAAGGAATTACGGACCCGGAACAATTGAGATGAATCACAGACACATTAGAGGTGGGTGAGATAACTAAGGTCAGGAGACTCAAGGTTTAGGTTATTTGACGTTAACGTCAGGTTAACCGGTTGCTTATTTACTTTAAGTATATCTCCTTTTCTTCCTTACCTTCGGGATGATGAGTTAAAACTTTACAAAGTTAGGATCATGCCATACCGAAGATACCCCCAATCTGTCAAGCTCGGTTGTTACGAAACTATCGGCATTTTTGATTAGGGTTATGACAGTTCTCAAACTGACTACTACGTGGAAGTACGTAGAGTTTCCCCTAAAATCAGATGGTTTTTTCCTGATCCCCAATTGTTCTGGGAATTTCTAAGGATGCGATCGCACGTCATCACTGTACTGTTGAATCGCCTGCTGAATTGTCTCCCGTAGGTTGGCATAGACTTTGGCAAAGGGTGGCTGGCGATCGGACCATCCTAAGAGATCGTGGGTGACTAAAATTTGTCCATCACAGCCAGCCCCCGCGCCGATTCCGATGGTGGGAATTGTTAGTTTTGCGGTCACGGTTTCTGCCAACTGGCTCTCAATATGTTCTAGCACCACGGCAAAGGCTCCGGCGGCTTCGAGGGCCAAGGCTTCTGCAAGAATACGCTCTGCGTCAGCATCGGTGGTTCCTTGTTTGCGGTAGCCAAGCTGATGGACGGATTGGGGGGTGAGTCCCACATGGCCCATCACCGGAATCCCCGCTCGTACTAATTTCGCGACAATGTCACTCATTTCCGGATGGCCCCCTTCCAACTTCACGGCGGCGGCCCCGGTTTCCTTCAAAACCCGGCCGGCGGAATGGAGCGCCTGTTGAGGACTTTCTTGATAGGTGAGGAAGGGCAAATCCACCACCAGCAGCGCCTGTTTCACCCCTCGACGCACGGCTTTGGCGTGATGTAACATTTCCTCCAGGGTCAGAGGTAAGGTGGTCTCGTACCCCAGGGCGACCATGGCTAGGGAATCACCGACGAGGATCAGATCCACCCCCGCTTCATCTAAGACTTTGGCGATCGCATAATCCCAAGCCGTTAGAGCCACTAACGGACGCTTCTCTTGTTTCCAGCGTGCCAAGGTGCGAGGAGTAACAGCCATAACATCCGACTCAATGGGGAGATCCCCTGAAGGTTTAACACCACCAGTTTATCGAAATTAGGGGATTTCCCTGACCTTTAGCGAACGGCAGGCTGAGGTCGCGATATCCTAGTCAGTAGTGGAAGCCGTCACTGAGCCTTCTTTTGTCTCCAGGGTCACCTTTGTTTTGGCTGATGCCTGTCTCCACAGTTCTAGCCACCCCTCCTAGCCTCCTCAAACTTGTGTTTTTTCGCTCGACTTCTAACCGTTCTTCTCCGAAACTGTCATTGCGCGCTGCGTTGACAACGCCTCTAGTGGTATTGCTTCTGGTCTTTACGAGTGCGATCGGTTTTTCCTCTTATCGCTCGGGCCAGCGAACGGTCGAGGAGTTTGCCACTCAGTTACAGAATGAGGTCAGTCGTCACATTCTTCAATATTTGAGCGATTATCTGGCGAGGCCTCGCCAAGTTAGTCAAACCAATGCGGCGGCGTTGAGCCTCGATCGCTTGAGTTTAGAGGACTGGCAGGTGACGGGAACCTATTTCTGGGAACAACTGCAAGCGTTTGAGATGCAAACTCTCTTTTACAGTGAGGCGATGGCGGGCCAACTGCTGTTATCCCGTGACGAGGATGGAACAGCTCGTTTATATCGTAATACTGAGGAGATGGATGGGTGGAATATGATTCCCATAAGTCGCCAGGGACGCTTTTTGCAAGCGGCTGAGGATGTGCCGAGGGGGTTGTCTGAGAGTCTCAATCAGGTGGCGATCCAACCGGTTTCGGGACCTCTCTGGCAGCATCTACCTTCGGGAAATTTGCTGGCGATCGCCCCGGTTTATAGCAATACCGGGGAGTTACGGGGAACTCTAGGGGTGGAAACGGATATTGCTCCCCTCGGTTCATTTCTACGACAATTGACCTTAATGGAGGGGGGTCAGGCGTTTATTATCGATCGCCAAGGGGATCTCATTGCCAGTTCTGCGCCGCAAGGATTGCGCGATGAGGTCAGGGAGGAGGGCGATCGCCGGGAATCGATTGCTGTTCTCAATAGTTCTAATAATACAATCCGCATGGCGGCCAACACCTTGTTAAACCGGTTTGGTAGTTTGGAGGATGTCCAAGGAACGCAAATTATGGCCTTTTCTCAGGCCAACCGACGCTATTTTCTGCAAGTCACCCCTTTTCGGGATGAGTGGGGTCTTGATTGGTTGGTGGTGGTGACGGTTCCCAATCGGGAGTTGATGCAACCCATCTGGCGTAATCTGGTCATCATCGGGGTGTTGGGAACTATTGCCATGGTGACGGCGGTGGTGATGGGTTGGCAATTGGCGGCTTGGCTGGGTCAACCTTTACGACGGCTCACGAAGTCGATGGCGCAGTTGGGACGACGCTCGGGGTCTGTGACGATTCCTATGGCGATTGAAGACTCGTCGCAAGAGGTGGGGGTGTTAGGGAAGAGTTTTAATCGCTTGGCCTTGCGCTTTCAAACCACTGTGGCTCGATTGGAACAGGAAAATGGAGCGTTGCGGGAAACGGATCGCCTCAAGGATTTGTATTTACATAATTTGGCGGAGGAGTTCCGTAAGCCGATTGAAGAAGCGATACGGCGGGTTCAGGTGTTGAGCGATCGCCCCCATGACTATTCTGAACAGGATTACCAGGATTTACAGCGGCTGCAGAAACTGGGAAAACGGCTACTGGAGTTGATGGAGGATATTGCTGATTTAACCCAGATTCATTCGGGCCAGATGACCCCGGAGTTCACGGCGGTGGATTTACAAACGCTCTTAGATGAGGTGGTGCAAGAGCATCGCTCGATCTTGCAAGAGGCGAATCTGGACCTAGAACGTCGCGATTTTCCGCCCCCATTACGGGTGACGGCGGATCACCGAATGCTTAAACAGGTGCTGGCGATTGTTTTTGAGAATGCGGTTCAATTCACCGAACAAGGCCTGATTACCGTTTCCACGGCGATTAGCGCCCCGATGGGTAGAACCAGCTACCATGAACTCCCCGAGGCGGTGATTGCTATTTCCGATAGTGGGATTGGCATCGATCCGCAGCAACAAGAAAAGCTCTTTCAACCGTTTACTAAGATCGAGGGCTGTCCCGAAAGCCGTCGTGGCCCGGGGTTGGGGTTGGCGATCGCCGCTAATTTGGTGTCCCTGATGAATGGCAAAATTTTCGTAGATAGTGAGGGATGTGGTCAGGGAACCACGGTGACGATTATCTTGCCGGTTAGCAATTAAATGGATGTGCCGGTTATTCGGTAATGGCGGCTAGGAGGACTTCTGAGAGGGTGGCACGGTTGATGGTATCGAAGGTCACGGTGTCGCAAATGTCAAATTTTGCCCCCAAACTTTCTAACTCATCGTCTAGGCTGATGAGAAAGGATTGCAGTTCTAAATCTGTGCCAACTTGTAGCAGTAGGATGCCCAATTCGTCTTCACGATGGAGACGTTTTGAGGTGGCAATAATAGTCTGTTTAACTTTTTCGGGGTCTAGGGGCATACTGCCAATGAGGACAAAAATAATCTCTCCGTTGGCTTTGGCTTCACCGTAGCGACGATGTTGAAAATAGCGATTGAAGGCGTCTTCGAGAACGGGGGCCAGGCGAGGTTGGTGTGAGGGAGGATGTTGGCGAAATAGGGCGGGAATGCGATCGGTGGTGATGCGATCGCAGTATTCAAAGTTGTTGTTATAGAAATACAGGTCAATCCCTTTGAAGTCGAAGCGTTCGCAGTGGGTGGCGACTGCTAGGGTGGCATCTTCGAGGATGGACTGGAGGGTGATCTCATGGGTGGGGTCGATGACGCTCATGTTGGAACTGCGATCGACAATTAGGGTATAGTTACGATT
>SMDP01000227.1 GCA_012911965.1 Geitlerinema sp. P-1104 | reverse complement strand
ACCCTTGTGGTCGCCCAGAAATCCGGTAGGGGCGTACCCTTCTTATCCTACTGCCTCGTGCCTACTGCCTACGAATAACGAGACGGGGTTGTCGGATGTTGCAGTAACCGGAAAACTTCGGCAATATCAATGACAATAGCTAACTCTCCCCGGTCATCAATAAAATACCCTTGTAAATAGGGGACAATGGCGGGGGGAAACAGTTGAACGTCGGCAGCTTGCAGATGGGCCAAATTATAAAGGGCCAAATCCAAAACCTGGGGAACCATAAAGCCAATCACCTGTTCATTCCATTCCACAACAATCGCCACCGTTTGGGCGATCGCACCGCTGGTGAGAATGTCGGCCCCACGGCGGGAACTGCTACTACGCAGGCCATACAGAGGGGGGTAGCCAAGGAGTTCACCGAAATCAACCACCCACAGCATCTCACCACGCCAATTGTAAACCCCAAGAATGCACGATCGCATTTCTGGGACGGGCAAGACTTCTGACAGACGCACCGTAGCAATTTCAGCCACCGTCTCCACGGGAATGAGGGCAAAATCTCGCTCCCCGATATAAAACTGCAAAAACTTGCCAGCGTGGGAGTCGGCCGCCTCAACAGCGCCCGGTGCATCTACATTTAACGAGAGATTGGGATAATTCAGGGATGAGTCCACAGGATAAGACAGAAACGAGGAACAAGCGTAGGCAGGCATCATCCTAGAGGCTGATCAGCCGGTCTCCCTCCGAAGAGGGGAGACCATCGGGACTAAGCTTCGAGTTCAGCCAATCAATTTATGAACGGTTTTCAGGAGGAGATCTTCATCCAGAGGTTTCGTGAGATAGGCATCCGCTCCCAGCATATTGCCCCAGGTCTTATCCACATCTGTATCCTTACTCGAACAGATAATGATGGGGATTCCTTTGGTATCAGGATTGGTCTTAAACTCGCGACACAGTTCAAAGCCGCTCTGTCCAGGGAGAATCACATCCAGAACAATTAAATCTGGACGGCGTTGTCCCAGCTTACTTAAGGCTTCTTCACCGTTTTCGGCGTTGATCACCACAGAACCGTCCTGTTTGAGATAGCGATTAATTGTTTCGCGATCTGTCATGCCATCTTCGACTACGAGAATCGTATTGCTCATGAAATCTGTTTCTGACTCCTAAGACTCGGGGTTGCCAACAATGAAAATCAAACGTGAGTTGGTCAGTAGACGCGAGCGCCTAAACATACCACTCCATCCATGTCCTACCGTAGCAAAAAACGGCTCTGTCAACCCAAACTTGCCCTCCTCTACTCAGTTGCCAGTTGAATGCAACCGATCGCGAGGTCAGGAAACCTGGACGTTCAAAAACTTACGCACAGTTCCCAGTAGTTTCTCGCGATCAATGGGTTTCCCCAAAAAATCTGACGCCTTGACCATTTTCGCCCGCACGCGATCAACCACACCATCATTCCCCGTGAGAATGACAATGGGAGTCTCAGCAAATTGGGACATCCGCCGCAGTTGCGTACAGACCTCATAGCCATTGGCCACCGGCATCACCAAATCCAGGAAAATCAATTGTGGCCGTTTTTCCAGCAAAATCGGCAAGGCTTGCACCGAATCGGTGATACTGACGAACTCATAGCCCGCTGACTCAATAATCTTGCCAAGTTGTTCGCATAGCTGTGGACTATCATCGACACAGGCAATGAGCGGTTTGCGATCGCTCTGAGGGTTGGTGGCTGGTTTTGTCGTGGGCGGTTCCAGGCTGGGTTTCTCAATCTCCTGACTCGGCACTAAATCAATCCAGCGTTTACGGATATAGGGAGCCAACGATTTGGTCAGCCGAGTCATGTCAATCTTGGTGAGAATCGATAACTCCCGTAGGGTGCGCTGGCCGTTGACCTTCTTACGTAACTGCTCAAAGGCCTTAGCCGGCACATTATCTCGTAATTCTTCCGGGTTGCGAATGACAGGAATGAGATTGGGAGACACCTGAGCTAAACCCGCCCCCCTCCACTCATCAAAGGCGAGCTTAGCCCGCTTGACGGCCTGTTTGAGGTTCACCGCCACAATTTGCATCCGTAAAATGCTCAGGGCTTCATGGTGAATCGTCTCAAACTGAAGGGGTTCCCGGCGTTCTTGCTGAAATAGGTCGAACAGAACATCGGTAATCGTCTGCTCAATAATGGCGATCGCCGTATCTTTGTCTAAAACATTGCGCTTGAGTAAAACCCAAACTACTTGATAATTCCAACAGACAAATCGATCCGATTCACGGACCGCGAGGGTCTCGAAGTCGAACTCAGGACAATAGGCGCTCAATTGCCGCCGTAGGGAACGAACGGGGTGAGAGTGGTTGGTCGCCCAAATCAAACGACCCACACAAAAATATAGACTCCACCGTTCACCACTGGCCGCGCTGATGTTCAATTGTCCAGTCAGCTGGTCTTGATTTTGGATGGCGAGTTGCTGGATTAAGCGTATCGCTGTGCTATGTTGTACCACCGTTGCTGTCATACCCTAAACAGTCCATTTTCTGGTTTCTACATTCAAGAACCAGCGTCTTTTTATACGTTTTTCAGAGTTTTCATTAAAAAAATCAAGTCAACTTGACCCAAATCTTAATCGGGGTGGTTTTGCTTGACGGCTGGCTTCCTCTACTGTTTTCAGTATATCAACCCCTGTGGACAATTGCTCACTGCGATCCCCGGACTATCTGTAAAGAGATTGTCAAGGCAGTTATAAAAGTTTATGTCTTCAATTGCCGTAGATATCCCTGGCACGGCCGCTAGAACGCAACTCGTTTTCCCTCTCCGCCGAGAAGACTGTCTCAGAGCTGGATAAATTCCGGCTTTTTAGGTAAAAACACGGAAAAACTACCCGAAATGAGGTTTTCCAGGTAGCACAAAAGAAGCTCTTTTTCCTTAAAGCTATGGTAAAGAACCCAGCCTTAATTGTAAATAAACGTTAACTTTTATTGCATAAGTCAGAGGATGCACATAAAACTTAACCAAAACTGAGAGCCTGCCCACGAATTGCGGTCTGAAGTTGACCATTATCAAGCACAACTTGCCCCCCAACGATAGTAAAACGGGGGAACCCCGTCAACGACCAGCCCTCAAAGGGACTCCAGCCGCATTTTGTCGCCAAATCCTTCGCCTCTACCGTGCGATAAGTCTGCAAATCCACCAGCACCAAATCCGCATCATAGCCCGGTGCAATCTGTCCTTTGTTGGCAATCCCATACCCCTTAGCCGGATTCGTCGACATCCAACGCGCGACCTGAGCCACCGTACAGCGACCCGCCATAGCCTGGGTCAACATCAGCGGTAAGGAGGTTTCTACCCCAGGCATCCCTGAGGGAGTATCCGGGTAGGTTCGCGCCTTCTCCTCTAGGGTATGGGGAGCATGGTCTGTGGCAATAAAATCAATCACTCCATCATGCAACGCTTGCCAGAGGATCTCATTATCTCGCGCCGACTTCAGGGGAGGATTCATCTGAGCTTTAGAACCAATCTCAGCATAGGCGCTCGTGTTCAGCACTAAATGCTGCGGGGTGACTTCAGCGGTCACCCAGTCCGGTTTCTCCTGACGCAGCAACTCCGCTTCTTCCCCAGTAGACATATGCAGGATATGCAGGCGGCGGCGATAGGTTTTCGAGAACCGTAGGGCCCGTTTAGTGGCGATGAGTGCCGCCTCATTATCCTGAATTTGAGAATGGACAGCGGGATCGGTGATCCCCGCAAACTGTTGTCGCCGCTGTTCAATGCGAGTGCGATCCTCCGCATGAACCGCAATTAGGCGATCGCCCTCACGGAAAATCGCATCCAACGCCGCCTCGTCATCCACCAATAGCGGCCCCTTCATCGATCCCATAAAAATCTTGATGCCACAGGTGGGGTTCGCCTCCCGCAAGTCCGGCAGATTTTCCTCCGTCGCCCCGATAAAGAAACCATAATTGACCAAAGATTTCTCAGCCGCCAGAGCCAACTTCTGATCTAAGGCCGCCTGAGTGGTCGTCAGGGGTTTCGTGTTGGGCATCTCTAAATAGGAGGTCACCCCACCTCTAGCACAGGCACAACTGGCCGTAAATAAATCTTCCTTATACTCCAACCCCGGTTCCCGGAAATGCACCTGGGGATCAATCACCCCCGGCAACAGGGTTAACCCCTGAGCGTCAATCTCACGATAATCCCCCTCAGGAGGGCTGAAATTTGCCTCCACCGCCACAATACGGCCCTCGTCAATCCAGACATCCGCCGGCGCGAGGCGATCGTCCGACATCAAAACTTGAGCATCACGAATCAGCAGGGGGACAGTTTGTGACATGGAACTTAGAGGCAACAGGAGAACTTTAACCCAGACTATACTGGAGGGTGGACTCCCGTCTAGTCTGGTCTTAAGCAATGTATCTTAAGCCATATAGAAAGGAAGTCCTTGGTTCTACACTCTCTGCCTCACGAAATACTATGGCCTCAAATCGTCATGGAGAAAACCCCTGGGTTGAAGCCCTAAAAACATTTGGCATCAGTGCTGTTCTCGCCCTGGGAATCCGTACCTTTGTCGCAGAAGCCCGTTATATCCCCTCCGGCTCCATGCAGCCGACTCTTGACATCAACGATCGCCTCATCATTGATAAAGTCAGTCACCATTTTCGGGAGATTACCCGGGGGGATATTATCGTGTTTAACCCCACCGAACATCTACAAGAACAATTTAAGGATGCCTTCATTAAACGGGTGATTGGCCTGCCCGGTGACAAAGTCGAGGTTCGCGATCAGGTCGTCTGGGTGAACGATGTGCCTCTCATCGAAAACTACCTCTACGCCCCCCCAGACTACGTCTACGGACCCGTCTACGTCCCCGAAGACCATTTTTTTGTTCTCGGTGACAACCGCAATAACAGCTACGATAGCCATTATTGGGGCTTTGTCCCCCGGGACTTAGTGGTTGGACGAGCCGTTGCTCGCTTTTGGCCCCTGGGCCGCTTAGGTTCGATTACCTCCCGTCCCGAATATGAGGAGGAGATACTCGACTAGCGGCTCAGGGGGGTTCCGCCCTCCCCCGGGTCAGATGTTCCCACTGGCTGACCCCCGCTACCCTACAGACCAATTGTCCTCATTGATGAAGTCTTTACCCTTCCGTTTTGGGAATTTGCTTCCCGGACTCTCGATTATGGACCGCTATATCATTGGCGAGACGCTTCCACCCTTTTTGTTTGGGGTTGGGGCGTTTTCGTCCATTGGCATCGCGGTGGGCATTGTTTTTGAGTTGGTCCGACAGATGACCAACGCCAATATCTCCTTCGACATTGCCTTGCAGGTCTTCCTGCTGCAACTGCCCTACTATATCTCTCTCTCATTCCCCATGGCCATGCTCTTGGGGACCCTGATTGCCTATTCCCGACTCTCTAGTGATAGTGAACTGGTGGCCCTACGCAGTTGTGGGGTCAGCTTAACCCGAATCGTGCGCCCCGCGCTGATTTTTGGCCTCCTGATTACCCTGCTCACGTTCACCTTTGACCAAGTGGTGGTCCCCGAGAGTCTTTACCAGGCTGAACAGCTTTTTAACCGGGCCGTGCGCTCTCAGGATGCGATTCTCTTTCAGCGCAATACTCTCTACCCCGAAATTGGTCGTTTACAACGAGGGGAGGAGGTTCGCGAGGATACTCTCGTGCGTCTGTTTTATGCCGAAACCTTTAATCGGGAAGAAGAACGGATGTATGGAGTGATTGTTCTCGATCGCTCTGAACCGACATTAGATCGCCTTATTTTTGCTGAATCTGCCACCTGGAACCCCACCAACAATGTCTGGGATTTCTTCGGCGTTAAAAGCTATGCGATCGCCCCTGACGGCTCCTATGTGAACATCGCCAAATTTGACCAACATCGCTATCCCTTACCCCGCGCCCCTTTAGACTTAGCCCAAGACCGAGATTATCCCCAAATGAATCTCGCCCAAGCTATGGCTCGTTTGGAGATTCTCAAACAAAGTGGACGGGAGGATCAAGTCCGTCGCCTAGAAATTCGGATTCAACAACGCTTCGCGATTCCCTTTGCCTGCATTGCCTTTGCCCTCGTCGGCTCCGCTCTCGGCACAACCCCCCAACGCACCAGCGCCTCCCGAGGCTTTGGCATTAGTGTTCTTGTCATCTTTGGCTATTACCTATTAATGTCTATCGGAGATGCCTTGGGCTTAAGTCGCCTTGTCCCCCCCTGGTTTGCCGGCTGGCTCCCTACCCTAATTGCTATTACAGCTGGGATACTACTCTTAGTCCGCTCCTCCCGTCTCCGCTGACCCCAAAAACCGTTGTACTTCTTTACAAAATTAGTCCCAAAATGACTTGACAGCTTCCCTAATTAGGGTATAAAATTAAGTTAATTGAGTCAGATATTTAAGTTACATCTTAAAACGATTAGCTTAAATAGACTAGGCTCCGCCGCTCCAGTGCGGGCGGCGCGGAGCCAAACATCTGGGCTGCGCATTTTTTTTACCTATCCTAATAGCTAGGTCTGTGTGGGCAGAGGCCCCCTACGTCTTTTCCACTTGCCTACTGCCTAGGGCAACCACAAGGGTGTGCCCCTACGTCTTTTCTACTGCCTACTGCCTAGGGCAACCACAAGGGTGTGCCCCTAC
>SMDP01000226.1:5387-6623 GCA_012911965.1 Geitlerinema sp. P-1104 | reverse complement strand
GATGAGGCGATCGCCGCCCTACTCCATGATGCCATCGAAGACTGTGGCGGGCGGGCGATCGCCCTGGAAATTCGCCACCGCTTCGGGGATAATGTCGCCGAGATTGTCGAAGGCTGTACCGATTCCGAGACGCACCCCAAACCCCCCTGGCGAGAGCGTAAGGAAGCCTACATCACTCATCTGCATACCGCCTCCCCCTCCGTGCGCCTCGTCTCGGCAGCGGATAAACTCTATAATGCTCGCTCAATTCTCAAAGATTATCGGTGTGTCGGTGAAGAGATTTGGCAGCGGTTTACTGGGGGGCGATCGGGCAGTTTATGGTACTATCGCGCCGTGGTGGATACCCTAAACGCCGTCGACAATCGCCCCATTGTTGCTGAGTTGGAGCGAGTCGTTCGGGAGTTGGAGAACCTAACCCCTCCAGTCACGTCTTAAACTCAAGATATCCCAACACCCCCATCGACAACCAACCCATCCAGAACAGAACTGAATAATGTATATCTTAATTGGTGGAGCGGGGATGACTGGGTTAGCCCTCGCCAATACACTTCTCAATATCGGTCATACCATCGCCATTGTTGACCCCGACCCCCTAGCCTGTCAATATGCCCGCGAAAAAATTGGGGTCATGGCCTTTGAAGGCAGTGCCGTCAATACTACCACCCTCATTGAAGCCGGGATTCGTAAAGCCGATGCCGCGATTGGGGCCTTGCGGGAAGATGCCCTAAATTTGGCATTTGTCACCCTATCGAAGCATTATGGGGTCTCTCAAATTATCGTGCGGATGAGCGATCGCGATTTTGCCGAACCCTATCAACTCGCCGGGGCCACCCATATCATTAGTACCACACAACTGGCCATCAATCGCATCATTAATGCCATTGAATATCCCCAAGTGGATGCCATGATGCACTTTGAACAAGGACAAGTGGAAGTGTTAAAACTCTCCTTACCGGAAGATTGTTATATCGTGGGTCATACGGTGGCTGAAATCGCGCAAGATGAGCGGTTCCCAGAAGGGACGTTGATTATTGGCTATCAGGCTCACGCTCATGAAGATTTAATTATTCCTAATGGGAGTACAGTCCTCGAAAGTGGTTCTAAGATTTTGGCGGTCACGAAACCTGATTTAGTTCGAGATGTGATTGCTTTTTTGGGGTTATGTTCCCAGTAGGGGCGTACCCTTGTGGTCGCCCGGGCGTACCCTTGTGGTCGCTTATGTTCCCAGTAGGGGCG
>SMDP01000226.1:0-5347 GCA_012911965.1 Geitlerinema sp. P-1104 | reverse complement strand
AACGTACCCTTGTGGTCGCCCTTTCGTGTGGTTAACCGAGGTTATTCATCTTGTAGAGACATGAGTTTTTGATTGAGGGTGTCGAGATAGGGATTGGCTCGCTCGTTGGAGAGTAAGCCTTTACGGACGGCATCGTTAATGGCTCCTTTTTCGGCTAAGTAAAGACGACGACGTAAGCCGTCTAAATAGCCACCGGGTTCTAGGGGTTCGTCTTCGTGAACCATTCGTTGGTTATAGAGATGACGCAGTTCTCGTTCGGCGGTGGCAATTCGGGCTTGATAGTTGGCAAACAGTTCTTCGTAGAGGGATTTGGGTAAACTTCCTGATTCAAATAAACTATTGAGTTCTTGTTGAGCGGCTTTGGAGGCGATTAGAGTTAATTGTAGGGTTTCGAGTTTCTCGGTAGCCGGTGAGGGAGGATTTAGGTTTAATTGCTTCACTAGCCAGGGTAGGGTTAATCCTTGACCGATGAGTGATACTAAGACGGTACTGAAAATTAGAGTAATGACATTCTCTCGTCCAGGTAAAGTAAAGGGTAAACTCAGAGCTAGGGCCATGGAGAGAGACCCTTTGACGTTACCAAATATCAAGACGTGCTGCCATTTTAAGGGTAATGGTCTATCAAAAAAACGCACCAAATAAAGTAGGGGATAAATGGAGAATACTCGCCCCACTTGATAGCCTAAAATGGCGAGCATGGCACTAGGAAGCGTCGCCCATAAAATTCTCGGTTCTAGTTCTAAACCGACCAACAAAAAGATAAACGTATTAACTCCAAATCCGGCGTATTCCCAAAAATTTAAGAGGGTTACTTTAATCGACGCGGAAATGGTGTTAAAGCCAGAATTGCCAATGACTAAGCCGGCAATGACGACGGCGATCGCACTGGACACTCCCAAAACTTGCCCAATTTGAAAGGTTCCTAAGGAGATGGCAACCGTCAAGAGAGTATTACTTAAGGCATCATTGAGTTGTTTGATGAGTCCGATACAGAGATAGCCTAACCCTAAACCCAGGAGGGTTCCGCCAACTAAGGCAATCAATAACTGTTCAACGCCTTCAACTACCGTAAACGAACCTTGGCGATGAATGGTACTAATCATCGTCAACAGAACCAGGGCAATCCCATCATTAAAGAGACTTTCTCCTTCAACAATGGTAATTAAACGTCCGGGAACTTTAACGGTTTTGAAGGCCCCAATCACTGACACAGTATCCGTAATGGTCAAAATGACCCCGATCGCCGACGCGGTAATCCAGGCCACATCTAAGCCAAAACGCAAAAATGCTGTGGTAATTGCGGCTGCGAGAACTACCCCTGGTCCAGCTAACAGCAAAATTGGTTTAATGGTACTTCGCAGGCGACTAATATCTGTATTAATCGCCGCTTCAAAAATGAGAATCGGCAGAAACAGATTGAGAATCACATCGGGGTTTAAGCCAATCTCAGCCGGTAACGCTTGTCTGGTAATTAACAAACCGCCCAATACCAACCCCACCACATAGGGAATGCGAAAGCGGCGGGTAATCAGGGCGACCGCTGTGGCGACTAATAACAAAATAATCGAGGCCGCCACCAACCCTGTAACCTGATTTGAGTTCGCCGTCAAGGCCTCTTCCATTGTCTCAGAAACGGGCCCAGAAACGGATTCAGCCAGGGTGTGAGAATAAAAAGTTAACACCACTAAATCTGCTTCAGCCACTCCCATCCTTGCATCTGACTCAACATCGGCTGACAAATGAGCTTTGATTGCAGAGGTGTGATTGTAATATAGTTCTGACTCACGGCGATGCCATCAATGGGAATCTCGGCCTTCTCCGGTTCATCATCCAACTCTTCTAAGATTTCTCCGGCTAACCAGTAATAGGTTTTCCCCCGAGGATCGACTCGTTTCTGAAACACATCGGTGTAGCGACGGACTCCTTGACGGGCCAGGGTGACTCCAGTGATGCGATCGCTCGTGACAGGAGGAATGTTGACATTCAGCAGTAGGGGGTGTTTGGGCCGGCGATCGCCCAACTGGGCCATCAACCGCAAGGCAAACTCCACCGCCGGCTGGAAATCGCGGGAGGTGAAACTGGCTAAACTGAAGGCCACACTGGGAATCCCCTCAATATATCCCTCTAGGGCAGCGGAGACGGTTCCAGAATAGATAATATCAGTGCCGACGTTCGCGCCATGGTTGATTCCTGCCAGGACAAAGTCAGGGGGAGTGTCGACTAAGGCACTGAGGGCTAATTTAATGCAATCGGAGGGAGTTCCGGAACAGGCCCAGGCGGCGATGCTGGGGTGAAAGCGATCGTCGACGGGTTCGGCCCGGATGGGTTGGTGCATCGTCAGACTATGGCCGGTGGCGGAACGCTCTCGATCGGGGCAAACGACGGTTACGTCATGGCCGGCTTGAGCTAAGGCATTCGCTAAGGCTTGCACCCCCTGGGCGAGAATACCGTCATCGTTACCAATTAGGAGTTTCATAGGGGAGGGAACAGGGAACAGGGAACAGGGAACAGGGGAACCATGTAGGGGCGTACCCTTGTGGTCGCCCTCGGCAGTAGGGGGAGGGGTTAATTTCGTTGATAGCGTAGGCCGGGGAGGGCGGAGATAAACCCCATCAATTCTAACTGCAAGAGGGCGCTGGAGACAGCGGCCGCTTCTGTGGCTGATTTCTCAACGATGATGTCGAAGGCGGTGGCTTCGGGGGCGACGGCGGCGAAAACTTGGGCGAGATGGGGTGGCACGTTGACCGTTGGAGTTGCTGCTGGTTTGGGAGAAGGATTGACGGATGATTCTTTTTGTGTTAAGGGTTCTGGTCGAAGGCGAGGGCTGGGAACGGTGAAACTGGGCATTTCTTGGAGAGTCTGAATTAGATTGTCTTCATCCATGACCAGTTGGGCCCCTCGGCTGATGAGACCGAGACAGCCTCGGGAGTTGGGATTGTCGAGGGAACCGGGAACGGCATAGACATCGCGGCAAAACTCGTTGGCCAGATAGGCGGTGATTAGGGCCCCGGATTTTTGCGGGGCTTCGGTGACGAGGGTGGCACGACTTAATCCGGCAATGATGCGGTTGCGTTGGGGAAATTGCAGGCGGTCGGGTGGAGTTCCGGCGGGATATTCACTCACCACTAAGCCTTTCTCAACAATCTCCTCATAGAGACTCTGATTGCGACGGGGATAAACAACATCTACCCCGGTTCCCACGACGGCTACAGTTCGGCCGGCTAGGGTTAAACAGGTGCGGTGGGCCTCGGTGTCAATTCCCGCCGCTAGACCCGAGATAATGGTAAATCCTTCTTGGCTGAGGCGGCGAGTGAGGCGGCGCGTCCAGTTGAGACCGTAGGGACTGGGGCGACGGGTTCCCACAATGGCGATGGTGGGCGCGTTTCCCTCCATTTCCTCGGCATCTGGGATGCCTCGATAGTACAACAGCGGCGGCGGGGCGTGAATTTCTTGTAGGAGTCGTGGATATTCTCGATCGCAGAGGGTCCAGAACTGGGGATTGGCTTGGAGATGCTTGGCGTAGAGTTGTTCCGGGTCGAGGTGCGATCGCTGCCTGAGGATATCGGCAGCCAGTTGGGGGCCGATTCCCTCGACGGTCAAGAGTCCCGCCTCTGACTCACTCCAGGCGGCTTCTAGGGAGCCAAATTGCTCGTGCAAGCGACGCATTAACACCGAACCAATGCGCTTAATCTGACTCCAAGCCACCCAATAGGGGCGATCGCAGTTCACGGCCATCTAGACCTCCCTAAACGTTCACTTAGCCAGGTTCAGAGGCCATTCTCCGAGGGACTGGCTTGGCGGTTGCGGTTGCGCAAATGGTCAAACACACTTTTATCGCCAATATCATCGGGAATCGCTTGGGGGAGTTTACGGAGGCTAAAGACCAGAAATAAGATCGCCCACATCGCCAACATCACCGGCTTACTCTCGTCAGGAATCCAGCCGCTGAGATGGCCCAACAGCAGAATCGGCACTAGGGGAGTCAGGAATTTTGTTTCCAAGCGATTGAAACAAAAAGCTTCCTTAAAATAAATTCCCGTCAAGGCGACAAACAAAAAGCCCAGACCCCAGAGACTATTAGGATGCTGATAGACCGTCAGGGCCAGGGGATCGTCACTGGCTAAGACTAAATCCACACTGGAGGCCACCCCCACCAGCCAACAGGCTTGTAGAAGACGATGCAGGGGGGCTAGATAGATATGAATGGTTAACAGACTCACCCCCAGGGCCAGGGCAAACAGGCCATAGAGTCCGGTGAGCGTCTGTAGAACCCAATCACTAGGGCCAACCGTAAGAACTAACCCCGTTCCCAGGGCAAAACTGACAGCAGCAACCGCTAAACCGGCGCGATAGATACGCACCTCACGGCGATCGCCCGCTGTAATCTGATAACTCCCGAACTGACCAAAATAAACCGGGGCATCAATGGAAACATCACTCATCAATTCGCATTCCTCAAGAATAACATCAAGGGGCTGGCTTCATCCTAGAGGCGACGATGAGGGTGTCTCTAGGGAAGCGATGAACTCGGCTTCAAGCTGATCGTAGGCACGAAGGCTACGGCGTAACCACTCTAACTTGAGGGCGATCCGTTCCGCCTCGGTCAGCCGCCAGGAATGATTGCCCTGGCGTAAGCGTTTCGTGAGTTCATATAAACATAATGCCGCACTGACGGAGATGTTGAAACTCTCACTAAACCCATACATGGGAATTTTCACCCGCACATCGGCATGACTGAGGGCATACGTAGATAACCCCCGTAGTTCTGATCCAAAGAGAATCGCCGTTTTACCCTCAATGGGAACCTCATCAATATTGACCGTTGGTTCATGGGGAGTCGTTGCCAGAAGCGTAAAGCCTTGGTCCTTGAGGCGATCGAAGCAGATAGCCGTATTGTTCACCCCATAATCATCATAGCGATGCAAACTCAACCAGCGATCGGCCCCCAAACTCACCTGTTGATTCGGGTCAAATTCCGTATCTCGTTCAATAATATGGACATCTTGCACCCCAAAGCCATCGCAACTACGCAGCACCGCACTAGCATTATGGGGTTTATGAATTCCCTCTAACACCACCGCCAGTTGCCGCGTCCGCTTCCCCAACACCTCGTCCATCCGAGCCGCACGAGCTTCGGTCATATGCTGGGTTAGATAGGCGATGAGGTCTTTTTGAGTTTGGAGATTCATGGGGGAGGGAACAGGGAACAGGGAACAGAAAAGACGTAGGGGCGCGCCCTTGTGGACGCCCTAGGCAATAGGCAATAGAAAAGAAAAGACGTAGGGGCGCGCCCTTGTGGACGCCCTAGGCAATAGGCAATAGAAAAGACGTAGGGGCGCGCCCTTGT
>SMDP01000225.1:3737-6657 GCA_012911965.1 Geitlerinema sp. P-1104 | reverse complement strand
CCTAACTCCTTAGCTTGGGGTTCCGTTAAGCCAACAAAACTGATTTCAGGATGAGTAAAGGCGGCGGCGGGGATACTGCGATAGTCTACCTGGCGATCGCGCCCCCGAATCGTCTCAACCACGGCAACCCCTTGAGCCGAAGCCGCATGGGCTAACATCATCTTACCCGTAGCATCGCCAATGGCCCAGAGATGAGGAACCGGTTCGCCATCAGCGATAACTTGCAGATAATCATTAACGGGAATAAAGCCTCGGCGATCAGTTTCGACTCCCACCGCCTCTAAATTCAGCTTATTGGTAACGGGAATCCGCCCCGTGGCTACCAAACAAGCATCCACTTCCAAGACTTCGACGACTTCCTTGGATTTGGCATCTGTCAATTCAATCATCACCGGGGTTCCTGGGGTGATTTTCGTGGCGAAGACACCGGCGTAGGTTTCCACATCTCGGGCATCCAACAACACCCGCTTGGCGATTTTAGCAATATCAGGATCGAAGGTGGGCATGAGTGTGTCGAGGGCTTCCACCATCGTAATCTCCGAACCCAGGGCGGAATAGACATCGGCGAACTCTAAGCCAATGTAGCCACTGCCAATAATGGTAACCCAGGGGGGAACCGTCTCCAGTTTTAGGGCATCATCACTGGTAAAGACGGTTTTACCATCGATGTCAATCCCAGGGGGAACAAAGGGAACCGAACCGGGAGCAAGAATGATATTCTCAGCACTGTAGGTTTTCTCCCCTTCCGAGGTTTCAACGGCTACTTTTTGCGCGGCGGCGACTTTACCCCAGCCTTGGATGATATCCACCCCAAGGCGTTTGAGGCTGTTTGTCATATTGTCGCGAATGGTGTTTACCAGGTTATCAGCGTGATCGGCGATTCCCTGGCGATCGAATTGAACCTCCCCGACATGAACCCCCATCGATCGCAGGTGTTGGGTTTGACGCAGTTCCCGCACTCGCCCCGATGCCGCGAGGAGGGCTTTGGAGGGAATGCAGCCGCGATTGATGCAGGTTCCACCCATTTCAGCGGCTTCGATGATGGCGGTGTTTAGCCCCTGGGCGACAGCATGAAGGGCTGCACCATGGCCCCCCACACCGGCACCAATAATAATAAGATCGTAATCAAACCCTTGACTCATGAGTAGTTTCTCTGTGCGTTTAGCTTTCCCATTTTCAACTGTACGGGGGCGATCAGACAACTCCTCGCTACCGGGCAGGGAATTGGGAGGCGGCAAAAAAGTTTGTTAGGATCGGCGGGAAATGCCGCGATCGCCCGGTTTATTGCCTAGATTGGGTAGCCTAGTCTCGGTTGGGCAACGCCGAGACAGCGTTGGCACCCTTGCTTCTTTCTCGACTTATGGAACCTAACACTCCCGATCGCCCGGATGCCGAACCTACGTTTGAGGAAACCCTGGAACAGTTGCGTAAAGCGATGAACAGCCATCCTAAAGACTCTGAGACACCAAAGGCAAAACCCGTGGAACCCCCCAGTGATATGCCGACGGATTTAGCCATCTGGGAGGATGCGATCGCCGATATTGAACAATTCCTGAACTCAAAAAACCCCAATTCCCCAGATTCTGATTAAGGTAAGAGTCACCCCAGTCGTTGTCGTCTGACTTCAAAGGCCAACAAGGCGGCGGCGATCGCCACATTCAGGGATTCGGCGTTAGGGCTAATGGGTATGGTAACGCGCACATCGGCCAGTTCCAACAAGGGCGACGATAATCCCGCCCCCTCATTTCCCAGCAGAATCAACGACGGCTGCTTCCAGTTCACATCCCAATAGGTGACGGGGCTATCTAAGCAAGTCGCCACCACTTGCACCCCCTGGGATTGATAGTCTTGTACCGTTTCCAGGAGGTTCTCACAGGGCGTGATGGGCATCTGAAACCAGGTTCCTGCTGAGGCCCGTAAGACTTTGGGGGAGGTGCGATCGACGCTATCCTCACTCAGCCATAGCCCATCGATCCCCGCCGCAACAGCGGTACGAATTAGGGTTCCCAAATTTCCTGGATCTTGCAGACGTTCCAGGGCAAATCCCACCCCGGAGGGTAACAATTGGGGGGGAGATGGGGGGTTTTGGGGGGCGGTGGCGATGACACCATCGGGGTTGACGGTGGTAGCGACGGCGTTTAAGACATCCTCGCTGACGACTTCGGTGCGTTGGGCCTGAAGTTGCGTCAGCAGTTGCGGATGGCGATCGCCCCAGGCGGGAGTGTGACAGAGAACATCGAGAGGATACTGATGGCGGCTGGCTTCTTCGATGAGGTGGGTTCCTTCCAGGAGAAACTGTTGCTGGAGGCGGCGGTGTTTGGTTTGTTGGAGTTTCCGCAGTTGTTTGATGAGGGGGTTTTGTAGGCTGGTTAGCATCAGGAAGAGGGAACCACGTAGGGGCGCGCCCTTGTGGCCGCCCGAGAACACAGAGGTAGAGGGAGGGGTTGGAGACAGGCTTGGATTAAGCCTTCGCTGCCATTGGCGAGTAGGATGGGAATGCCGAATTCCTGTTCCAACTCTTCCACAGTGACATCATCGAGGAAACGGGTTTCCCCATGTTTCAACATCACCGTCGGCAGAAGAATCCCATCACCGAGATGATGTCGCTGTTGTTGCAAACCTCGCCTGACATCAGAACCCGTGAGAACCCCAGTCACACTAATCTCTTGCCCCCAAAACTCGCTATTGAGGCTTAACATCTCCACCGTTAGCCCCTCGACGGCGTTGAGTTGTTGCAGAATCTCCCCGAAGGCGGTTCTGACAGCGTTCCCCACTACCCAGGTGAGGTGACGGGGGGGATGAACCTTCGAGGGAAGCTGTTTAGAGGCGATTTCCCGAAATTCATCGAGGAAGAGGCGAATCGAACCCACACCGTTATCGATTTGGGGATAGCCTTCGTAGTCAACCCGTTCCGGCATTT
>SMDP01000225.1:1992-3091 GCA_012911965.1 Geitlerinema sp. P-1104 | reverse complement strand
GTCATAGTCTTTCTCGATTTCCACTTCATGGAGTTCGTCGTCGCTGTCAAGAACTTTCAGGGCGAGAATTTCGTCGGCACAAAGAAATTGATAGTCGATTAAATCTCGGGGGGCAATGTCGTTAATAGACACGAGGCGATCGCCCGCCTGAAAGCCAATCTCTTCAGCAATGGAACCCGGTAGAACCTTAGTGACGAGGGCGGGTTGAATGGTTGAACGACTCATAAAGTAATGTATAAAGACGCATTAATAAGGAGAAAGCTTTTGAAACAGGAACAACCCAGATTTCGTGGCGAAACTGGGCAATTCCCTATTATCATGTCAGCCTATTATAGAGGGAGTGGCCAACGGTATTGAACGGATGTGAGGGCAGATGGGCAATCTGCTACTGCTTATTTTAGCGACAAAGGAATCGACAAAGCAAGGGGTTTCCAAAAAATTTTCCAAGGCAGCCACTTGCCGATTGCCCCTATTATCTCTTCCCCCCCTCTCTTCTTCCTCTGTGCCCTCGGGCAACCACAAGGGATTGCCCCTACGTGGTTCCCCTCCCCCCTATTATCTCTTCCCCCATGCCCCTAACCCCCGAACAACACCAAGCCGTTTACGCCAAAGGAAGTCTCGCCGTCACCGCTGGGGCGGGAACCGGGAAAACCTATATGTTAGCCCAACGGTATTTGCATCATCTACGAGACGATGGCTACTCCCCCCTCGAAGTTGTCGCCATTACCTTCACCAAAAAAGCAGCCCTAGAACTGCGATCGCGGATTCGGGCCATGATCGCCCAAGAGATGCCCGATAACCTAGAGATGATCGCCGAACTCGACGCGGCCCCCATTTGCACCTTTCACAGTCTCGCCGCCCAAATTTGCCGCGATCGCGCCTTAGACTTAGGCTTACCCCCAGATTTCCGTATTTTGGATGCCATTGAGAGTCAACTTTGGTTGGAGGAAGCCAGTCTGAAGACTCTCAATCGCCTACCGGAACCTCTCTACGAACAGGTTCCCTACCATCTCCTCCAGGCCATTCTGCCCCAACTCCTCGATGATCCCCTCTCAGTGCAAGCCGCCTTCAGCCACTCCTCGGAGTCTTGGCCATTCCT
>SMDP01000225.1:0-1815 GCA_012911965.1 Geitlerinema sp. P-1104 | reverse complement strand
CCTCAAAATTCTCATTGAGCGCAATTTCAACCGCGAGAAGGGCAGTAAGAAGAACTGGAAATCGGGGGGATTAGACGTGATCCGCCAACTGTTGCAAGACTTACGGAAGCTGGCTAAAGAGTACGAGGCGGAACTCAATGTGTTGCACTTGGGAGAGTTGGATGAGGATTTAGCCCGGTTGTTGCCCTCTCTCAAAGAAGCCTTTGACTGGATTTGGGGAGAACTCCAGGCCCGCAAACGACGCGATCGCGTCTTGTGTTTTGCCGATTTAGAACTCTACGCCTTAGAAGCCTTGCAAGATGAGAGGATTCGTCGCGAGTATGGCGATCGCTTCCAAGCCATTTTAGTCGATGAATTTCAAGACACGAACCCCACCCAGGGAAGGTTTCTCAACGCCTTAACCCAACAAGCGACGCTCACCGTTGTTGGCGATGAGAAGCAGTCCATTTATAGCTTTCGCCGGGCCGATATCCAAGTCTTTCAGCAAATGCGGCAACAGATTCAACAAGAGGGAGGCGAGGAAGTGGCCCTAAGTCTCTGTTTCCGCACCCATCCCCGGCTGATCAAACAGATTAATACCATCTTCCGCCCCCTGCTGAAGCACTTACACCAATCCCTGCGATCGTCTCGTGACGAAATCCCTGATGCTGAACCCGATGTGCAGGTGTTTCGTCTCCCGGAGGCCCCAACCTGGGCTAAGGCCCAGAAACGGGCAGCAGAAGCCTATCGCATGGCGGAGTTGGTGCAAGGGTGGCTAGAGACGGGGGAGGTGGCCGCCGGGGAGATTGCCATTTTAGCCCGTGCCAATGCCCCTCTAGGAGTCTATGCTGAGGCTTTGGAAGCCCGAGGAATCCCCATTGCCTTGGCGGGGGGCGGTTCCTTGTTGGAGACGCGGGAAGCGAAGGATGGGATGGCGTTGTTGGAGTGTGTTTGTCATCCTGAGGATGATCGGGCGTTGGTGGCGGTGTTGCGAAGTCCCTTTTTTGCCTTGAGCGATCGCGCTCTCCTTTTAATTAAACAACAGACAGATGGGAATCCTTCGTTAACCTGGTGGCAACGGTTACAACGGGTAGATTGGGCCTCTCTTGACTGTGAGGCGGAGGAACTGCCGACGATTTCTCCTGTGACGGTGTTAGGGGAGTTGCGACGGTTAGCCCGGGAGGAGTTGCCGTCGAGACTATTACAGGAGGGCGATCGCCGTACCGGATATACCGCCGTGTTAGCGAATCTGCCGAGTTCCCGTCGTCGTCTAGCGGATTGGCGAGGATTTCGGGAATTTGTGCGGGAGTTAGAGGGGGGCGATCGCAGTTTGTACTCGGTTGTGCGGCGGTTACAGCGGTTACGGGCCATGGAGGCTGCCATCCCCCGGCTTCCCCTCGATGCCAGTGATGCAGTATCCTTGATGACCATTCATGGTTCCAAAGGATTGGAGTGGAAACGAGTCATTTTAGGGGATTTGTCCGTAAAATCCTCCGCCCGTAGCAACCCCGTTTTATTCGATCCAGAGATTGGGGTAGCGGTGCGGTTTAGTGATGATTTTGAACGAGAGGGAAAGCCGTTTCTCTATGTTTATTTAGAGCGACTTCAGCGACAACTAGAGGCTCAGGAATCGCTACGGTTATTATATGTGGCGTTGACGCGATCGCGGGATAAACTGGTTTTAACGGCCTGCGAACCGGAGGGAGGATTTTTAGAGCAATTACAGCCCGGATTCGACGCGGCGGCGATTCCCCTCAGCACCTGGGAACTGCCCCCAGAAGAGGACCTCAGCTTCAGTGCCGCCCTACCTCCCGAACCGCCGCCATTGGGAGAGAT
>SMDP01000224.1 GCA_012911965.1 Geitlerinema sp. P-1104 | reverse complement strand
CCACATCGCCCTCTTCGGAACCAGTGCCGATCCTCCCAGTATTGCCCATCGTGAGATTCTGCGTTGGCTGTGCGATCGCTATGATTGGGTAGCGGTTTGGGCCTCAGACAATCCCATGAAGCCGCAACAAACCCCTCTCCGTCATCGTTCGACCATGCTAAAACTGATGGTGGAGGAGTTACGCCAAACCCATCTCAACGCCGAGACTCCCCTCTGTCACAACATCACTGTTAAAGAAGCCCTCAGTTCCCCGAAAACCCTAATTACAGTTGAAAAAGCCCGTCAAATTTGGCAAAATGCCCATCTGACGCTAGTGGTGGGATCGGACTTACTAACGCAACTACCTCGTTGGTATCAAGTAGAAGCCTTGTTGAACCAGGTGCAGCTACTGGTGATTCCTCGTCCCGGTTGCCCCGTCTCGTCCGCTAAAATTAAGGAATTGGAGGAGTTGGGTGGACAAATCACGGTGGCCGACATGGATGCACCCGATGTCTCCTCGACGCGCTATCGGAATACACAAGATTCTCAAGCGATTCCCCCTAGTGTAGAAGCATACATTCAGCAGGAAAAGTTATATGTCTAATGGGGGGATGGGGCTGTTGGAGGGGGGGCTATGGTAAAAGGAGACGAACAGCAGCGACAGATCTGCAACGCGCTGGCGGAGTTTAAGGTGGGGGTGGATAATGCTATTTTTTCGGTGGATGTGGCCGAAAATCGGGTATTAGTGTTGCTATTAAAGCGGCAGGGGGAACCGGATTTGGGCCAATGGAGTTTGCCAGGAACTCTTGTGCGTCAGGGAGAATCCCTCGAAGATGCCGCCTATCGGGTTCTCTCGGAGAAAATTTTAGTCCAAAATCTCTATTTAGAACAGTTATATACCTTTGGCGGACTGGCACGAGATCCTCGGAAATCGCCGCAGTCATTTGGGGTTCGTTATCTCTCGGTGAGTTATTTCGCCTTAGTGCAACATGAGGAGGTGCAGTTACTGGCAGATTCTGCTGAGGATATGGTTTGGTTTCCCTGCGATCGCGTCCCCAAACTGGCCTTTGATCACAATGAAATCGTCAAATATGGCTATCAGCGGTTGCGCAATAAATTAGAATACAGTCCGGTGGCGTTTGAAGTGTTACCGGAAACCTTTACCTTGAATGAACTGTATCAACTCTATGCAGCTGTTCTAGGAGAAAACTTTGCCGATTACTCTAACTTTCGCTCCCGCATTCTGAAGTTGGGGGTTCTCTGTGATACGGGCATGAAACTCTCGCGGGGTGCAGGTCGTCCGGCGAGCTTATACCGATTTGATTCAGAAGCCTTTGCGCCTCTAAAAGACAAACCCATGGTCTTTATTTAGATATTTTTTAATTTTGGGAAATTCGAGAATGAAAATTGCTATTGCCCAACTCAATCCAACCATTGGAGATTTGCCTGGAAATGCCCAACAAATTCTCAAGTCGGCGATGATAGCTGAGTCGCAAGGGGTATCTGTTTTATTAACCCCAGAATTGTCTCTGTGTGGCTACCCTCCCCGCGATTTACTCCTCAATCCGGGATTCATTGACGCCATGGAACGCCAGTTAACCGAGTTGGCGCAACAACTCCCCAGCCAGCTTCACGTCTTAGTGGGAACGGTACAACGAAATCCTCAGTCCCATCAAGGTGGAAAACCTCTCTATAATAGTATGGCCGGTTTGACTGGAGGACAGGTTACACAGCACTTTCATAAACGACTTCTTCCGACTTATGATGTCTTTGATGAACATCGCTATTTTGAACCCCATTCCCAGAGTCATCATTTTACCGTCAGGGATGGCGTTCGCACCTATCGCATTGGCGTGACGATTTGCGAGGATATCTGGAATGACGAAGAGTTTTGGAGTCAACGTCACTATGCTTGCAATCCTCTAGCGGATTTAGCCGACGCACAAGTTGACCTAATTGTCAATCTTTCCGCCTCCCCCTATACCGTGGAAAAACAACAATTGCGCGAGTCGATGTTGTCTCATGCGGCCCGTCGGTATCAGGTTCCCATTCTCTATGTGAATCAGGTGGGAGGAAACGATGATCTAATTTTTGATGGTCGCAGTGTGGCCTTTAATGGAGATGGACATCTGGTGTATCGTGGCCCAGGCTGTCAGACAGATTTTGCCCAGTTGGAGTTGACGGAGACGGGATTGAGTCAGGGGAAGGTGGTTCCCCTTCCTGATTGTCGAGAGGCGGAAATTTGGACTGCGTTGGTGTTGGGGGTGCGGGATTATGTGCGTAAATGTGGCTTTTCTAAAGTTGTCTTGGGATTAAGTGGCGGGATTGACTCGGCGCTGGTGGGGGCGATCGCCGCTGAAGCGGTGGGTGCTGAAAATGTGTTAGGGGTGTTAATGTCGTCTCCCTATACCTCAGAGGGTTCGGTGACGGATGCGATCGCCCTCGCGAAGAATTTAGGGATTCAAACCCACCATGTTTATATTGAAGCCGCGATGACCAGTTTTGACAAGACTCTCGCAGACTTATTTGCGGGAACTGAGTCGGGAGTGGCTGAAGAAAATCTGCAATCGCGCATTCGTGGAACCTTACTGATGGCCATTTCCAATAAGTTAGGTCATTTATTGATTTCTACAGGGAACAAGTCAGAAATGGCGGTGGGATATTGTACCCTTTATGGCGATATGGATGGGGGATTAGCGGCGATCGCCGATGTTCCAAAAACCCAAGTCTATGCACTTTGTCGTTGGCTAAACCGCCGTCAATCTGGAGTTGAAGTCATTCCCGAGACGATAATCAGCAAACCTCCCAGCGCGGAACTCAAACCCAATCAAACGGATCAAGATTCTCTTCCCCCTTACGATGAACTCGATGACATCCTACATCGCTTTGTGGAACAACACCAATCGGCGACAGAGATTGTGGCGGCGGGATATACGCGGGAAACCGTTGATCGCGTCATTAAACTGGTGTCTCGCGCCGAGTTTAAACGCCGTCAAGCGGCGCCGGGGTTAAAGATTACTGATCGCGCCTTTGGAACTGGCTGGCGAATGCCGATCGCCTGCCGTCGTGGGGATATCCGTTAGGCTACGACTAACCCATCGAATCCTAATTTGGGGGGATAAACTATGTCTCAACTGCACTCGTTAAGTCGCCATCTTCGTCAGGATCCCGATCTTCTCGCGGGGGAACCTCTAATCCTAGAGAATCGCCATAGCTTGCGTGCGATCATCTCCGCTTGGAAACGAGGTAACTCCCCGGAACAAAAGACTGAACACTTTGATAGGATGAGATAAGATTTGGCAAACCGGTAAATTCTAGCAATAAGATAGGGGCGACCTTCGTGAAACGACAATTACAAAAATTTGGCGATTGGCTAGAACGTCGTTGGGTGCAGCCGGCCTTTGCCGGTTGGTTATGTCTGGGACTGTCCCTGTTTTATCTCGGTTCCGCCGCCAATACTATGTCTGGCTGGCTATATGCCATTAGTGGCGCATCCTTGGCCCTGTTGGGAATCGCGGCAATTCTCCCCCCGCGATCGCTACGCCGTCTGCAACTCAAACGCCAGTCTATCGATCCCGTCAGTTGTGGGGAATCCCTGACTGTCATTTTAGAGGTTCATAATCCCCAACGTCGCTCAAAACTTCTCTTACAACTGCACGATGAGATTCCCCCCCGCTTGGGAACCCCACCGCAACGAGTGATTGAATCTCTCCCCGGGGGGGAGACGCTGCGCTGGATTTATCAGCATCCCGCCTCCCAGCGGGGGATTTACCATTGGCATCAGGTTAGCCTACGCACAGCAGCGCCGTTGGGGTTATTTTGGTGTCGGCGATCGCGTCAGGTTCCGGGAAAGGCGATCGTCTATCCCCAGGTTCTCCCCCTACAACGCTGTCCCCTCATCGATGGAATTGGCCAGGAAGAGAATCCCGTCTTTTCCGCCTATGAACGTCAGGTTCAACCGGCCTCAGAAGGCCTAACCCGTGCCTTACGTCCCTATCGCTTCGGCGATCCCATGCGGATGATTCACTGGCGCACCTCGGCCCGCTATGGGGAGTTACGGGTACGGGAGTTGGAGGTGTTCCAAAGTGGACTCGATGCGGTGATTGCCTTGGATACGGCGGCCCATTGGGATGCGGAAGACTTTGAACAGGGGGCGATCGCCGCTGCATCTCTCTACTTTTACGCCACTCAGATACAACTAAATGTGCGTCTGTGGACTGCAAAAACCGGCTTAGTCCATGGCCATCGGGTAGTGCTAGAAACCTTAGCAGGTGCGAGTTTTGGGGAATCTGAGACGGGTACTCCTGTCGGAGATCGCCCCACCCTGTGGCTAACCCCCAACGCCACCAGCTTAGAGAACCTCACCGCCAGCAGTCGCTGGATTCTCTGGGCCCGATCTGTTCCCCCCGGCTTAGCCACCGGTGGGATTTGCATTGACCCTGACAAAGATTTGCAACGTCAGTTACAATCGTTGCTGAAGTAGGTGGAGAGTATCATGACGGAATTTCCCCCAGAATTTTGGCAAGGAGTTGAGGAATTTAATCGGGGTGAGTTCTACGCCTGTCATGATACCTTAGAAGCCATTTGGCTCGAATCAGTTGACCCAGAAAAGAAATTTTATCAAGGCATTTTACAGATTGCTGTGGGGTTTTATCATCTCAGTAATCAGAACTGGAAAGGCTGTTTAATGTTATTGGGAGAAGGAACGAATCGCTTGCGACGTTATCGTCCTGAGTATGGAGAAATTGATGTAGAGACGTTATTTTCTGAGGCATTAGAGATGTTGCAGGAGTTGCAAGAAGCAGGAGAGGAGAGAACGGCTGAGTTTGCGATTAAGTATGGGTTAATTGGGGAGTCAGGGACGATGGCGTTACCTAAAGTGAACAAAGTCTCATCATGAAGTTAACAGATGCATTAATCAGACTAAATTAGAAGCCAATGACACCCGCTTTCTTCAAGAAACCGAGTGTCTGATAGTCGAGCCAATCCATGCCTAATGTTATTGCTTTAATTTACCAGCGAGTCCTGGCAGTAGATTACCCTAAATTAGCAGAATTCACTCCAATGATGTTATTAATACGTTTTAAGTTGAAATGACGCTAATTCGCCAAGTTGAAATTCGGGGCTTTAAGTCCATTTACTCGGCTAACCTAGAACTGGGTCGAGTAAACTGCTTAATTGGTGCAAATGGGTCAGGGAAAAGTAACCTATTAGAAGCCTTAGGCGTGTTGGGAGCAGCCGCCAATGGAGTGGTCGATGATGAGAGTTTACTACGTCGGGGCGTACGTGCCGGCTTACCGCGACTCTATAAAAGTTCATTTGCCAGTGATCGCACTCCGGCTCATATTGCCATTAGTGTAACTGGCTCAAAAAACGAAACCTATCGCGTTTCCTTACTCAATCCTCTCGATTCTCCTGAACCAGCGTGGTCTTATAAAACTGAAGTTCTCAGTGATGGTGAGACTGAGATTCTTTCCCAGGGAGTCCGCAACAAGAAGAACCTCAATCCGAAAGCCGGTTTAGCTGCCTTGGAGCTGGTGCATCTCGACCGCACAAATCTCGCCGCTCAACTGATGCAACGCCTGCAAGAGTTTGCGATTTATTGCCCGAATACCCCGACTTTACGCGGGATTTTACCGGATCAACAATCCCGACTTCCAGTGGGTCTCAGTGGTGGACAATTGGCTGAGGGGTTTGCTAGCCTGCGTCAACATTTACAGAGTCAGGGGGATGCGGGTGAGGAGATTCTCGATCAGGTGCTGGAGTTGATTGACTGGGTGCTTGATATTGAGACGACGGCTTCTGGGAGCAATTTATTATCACCCAAGATCCCGCGCACGAAGCGACTTCTGAAATTCAGCGATCGCTTCATGAACCCCAGCCGCAATGAACTGACCGCCTATGATGCAAGTGAGGGCGCACTTTACGTTCTTTTCGCAGCCTTGCTGTGCCTGTTACCCCAAGCGCCTCGATTGCTGGCGATCGATAATTTAGATCAAGCTCTCAATCCTCGGCTACTGGTGCGGTTAATGTCTCGTCTTGCCGGCTGGCTGAGACACAATGAGGGCGATCGCCAACTGTTGTTGACGGCCCATAATCCTGCTGCTTTGGATGGATTAGATTTAACCGATCCCGAGGTGCGCCTCTTTGGGGTAGAACGCAACAGTAATGGACAAACCTGTATCCGCCGTGTCACACTCACCCCTGAACTCACTGAACTGAATCAGCAATATCCCCTCTCACGCCTTTGGTTAATGGGTCATTTAGGAGCCGTTCCCAATGTCTGAACCCTTGAAAATCGGCCTGGTCGCTGAGGGTCCGACGGATTATGAAGTGATTCAGGCTGCACTCAAAGCGGTGTTACCCGACCCCTTCATCATCACACTTCTACAACCTGAAGCCACTCAACCCCAACTTGGAGGCGGTTGGGGTGGCGTGCTGAAGTGGTGTCAGGCGGCGCAACAAAGACATACGGGTTCACTGGATACTGATCCAACTCTGAGCGGTTTTGATCTACTCATCATTCATGTCGATGTCGATGTATCGAGTTTCCGATATGATGACTGTGGTGAGTCGGCCTTAAAACTAGCGCAGGTGAACCACTGGGAAATGCTTCCCTGTTCACAACCTTGTCCCCCCATCATTGATACGGTAGATGCTCTGCTAAACGTCATCAAAAGCTGGTTAGGTCCGGTCAATCCCGGCGATCGCACCCTTTTCTGTCTCCCAGCTCAATCTTCCGGGACTTGGCTGGCCGCAGCAGTCTTATCCTCTAACAATTCTCTCCTGGTTGATGCTGA
>SMDP01000223.1 GCA_012911965.1 Geitlerinema sp. P-1104 | reverse complement strand
GCTAAAGCCGCTCGTGTCGTCTTTCATCCCCGCAATAAATTGACGGGGCTTTCAGACTCCCGTATTACTTTCGTAACTTTGACCGTAATTGCTGCTTAGCTTATGTCAGACGAACAACAAACCCCCCAATCTCAGCCCGAATCTCAACCTCAGTCTGAGGCTGACTCTAGCAATACCCCGAGTTTTGGCTGGAATCTCTATGCTGAAAGAATCAATGGCCGCTTTGCCATGATTGGCTTTGTGGCCTTACTGATTCTAGAAGCGGTGACGGGCCAAACCTTTCTCAGTTGGATGGGGTTCATGTAATTGCCCAACCCATTGGACACCCGGTTTCTCTGGGAAACCGAGTGTCTGGAGGTTTATCGGAGTGCTGCGGAGTCGCCAGGATGCTGAGGGCGGCATTTTAGGTGCGATCGCCCTTGCGTTCATTACAATCAGCACAAGTAATTTGTAAATTTTCCAGCGTACAAGCCAACTCTGGCGCTTTTGACAGAGGCTGAATATGGTCAATGTGGGAGTATTTTAAGGGAATAAAACACCCACAAATAGCACAGCATTTTCCTTGTTGCTCGTATTTCTTGCGCTTCCAAGCCTTGCCAGAACTCGAGTCCCGCCAGCGATTAAACCGTTGACGAGGGTCATGCTTTCGTTTAATTTTATTAGTGATATTACGGCTTTTTTTCAGAGCTTTATCGAGTCGGTTTTTGCCCTCGAACAGTTCCAAAAAAAAATGCGCGTCAAATTTATCATCTAACCCATCAGACATACGTTATCCCTTTTTGCCTCCTCGTCGAGTCGCCGCCAGTCCTCTGGCACGAGATAGTTTTCGGTCAAATTCAGTTTTAGACTGCATCGCTTGCAAACAAAGCTTTCTCAATTCTGGGTCTCCACCCGCCTCAAATGGAACAGCGATGACATTTTGCATTTGAGGGGCTAACTCATCCCAAATCTGCTGAAGAATTTGGCGCGTGGTTTGATGGATTTTCGGTTTAAGCAGATAAGTTTTAATCGCTTCCATGAGCTGGGGCAATCCATAGAGATAAGCATTTCCTTGCTTTGCCATAGGTTCTAGTCCATCCGTCAGTGCACGAGTTAGATATCTAGAAGCCCCATAGCCTCGGAGTTGCGATCGGCTAACCATCACCTGATTCGGTGCTTCGATCTGATTTTCTAGCTTCTGTCCTGGGGTTAAACCCATAATAAAAACCTCCAATGTACTCCGAAAACTTTTCTCTAGGAAGCTTGATAGTTATCATCGCGATGTTTATCATATTGAAGGACTAAGGCTTCAACCCAAGGATCACGGAAGCCGAATTTCTGGGCAATGCGATAAAGACCCTCAATCAGGGGAACCAACCGACTTCGTTCCTGTTCAGCTTCATTGGCTAACTCTTCTAACTGCTGACTATAATCCACTTCTAATTGTTCAATAAGTTTTGTCCGTTTGGTAACTAGGGTTTTCTGAGCCGCTTGTAGATATTGCCGTTCTTTGAGTTCTGGACCGGCAAATTTTGCCATGGCTATTAATACGTCTTGTTCAGTGGCTTCGGCAATCTCAGCTCTCGAAAAGTCCTTAAGTGCGCGCCTAGCATCGGCTTTAGTCCAACCCAGTTCGTTGGCATACTCAATCCAAACCTTTCTTGACATGGCTTTTTTCGATTTACGCTTATTGAGGGTTTTTTAGGGAAAATGGGAATGGCAAGGCCTCAGGAACAGGCATTTCCCAAGGTTTCTGGGAACCTCGATCTATGACTATTAATCTTGGAATGTTGAGATTCCCTCCACCACACCAGGCCACAAAACCAGGTTGACGCTGCATTACCGCCAAAGTGGGTCAATGTATGATGCGGTTCTTGAATGGTCTTGAGATATTAGGGTGATCAGCCCAACTACTATCCAAGGCAACCAACCTTACCGTACTGTTAGAACACCCTTGATAGATTATTATACAGTATTTTTCTGGCCTGTCATTGTGCCTTAACCTATGTCAACCGAGTCGGGCAAACGGCCGTTCGTCCCCACAGACATTTATGTTATGAATTCATGAAAATTGGGATCAGTGGGATGGGATTCATGTAATTGCCCAACCCATTCGACACCCGGTTTCGCTGGGAAACCGAGTGTCTGACAGCCGTTCTCAGTTTTCCTCAACGGTTAACCGATAACGTCCTCGTCCAGTGTTGTCGTAACTATTGACAATCACCAAATAAGACCCTGTGTAGGGCAACTGCAAGCTCAGGCGAGAATTGGTATTCCCAGGACTAATATCGTCATTGGCATCAATGAGAGTGCCCTCGTTATCAAAGAGAAAGAGGTAGGTATCAAATTCGGAGCTTTCCAGATTAATGGTGACCGATTGTCCGGCCCGTCCTTCAAACTCATACTCATGATAAAGACTGCCATCTTCCGGGAGCATGGGGTCACCCTGGCGTAATGCACCCTGCTCGTTGAGAATCATCCCCCTCTGAGTTTGTCCCGCAGACTGCCCGGGTTGGCTCCTGAGGGTGAGTTGATAGCGACCGGATTCTCCGCCACGGAAGGAGTTTGCCAAGACGATATAGGTATCATTGGTCGGGAGTTGGGTGACAATGCGGGCATCAGTTCCGGCTCCCCCATCATCATCTTGGGCGATGGAATTGCCATTAGAATCGATGAGAATTAGATAGGCGTCAAACTCATCAGAGGTTAGATCCAAAGACACCGTTTGTCCGGCCCGTCCTTCAAAGCTATAGGCGTTGAAGTAGCTGTTATCTCCGGGTAACATATTGGAGTCTGGCCCTAAGGCGCCACGAATGGGCGCTCCATTGAGTTCGACAGGTTGAGGAGGTTGTGCTCCCGGAAGACGACTTCCGGCCTGAGCGGTATCGGCCCCCCGTCCTTGGTCAATGGCGGTGAGAAAGGGTTGAACATCGGTGATAGGAATGGCGAAGCCGATGCCAATGTTGCCCCCTTCCCGGCCAACGGTGAAGATGGCGGTATTGACCCCTACCATTTGCCCCTCGGAGTTGAGCAGCGGGCCGCCGGAGTTACCGGGGTTGATGGCGGCATCGGTTTGGATGGTTCCATCACGAGGGTCAATGCGGCTGATGATTCCCACGGTGAAGGTGGTTTCTAGGCCAAAGGGACTGCCGATGGCAAAGGCCCGCTGACCGACGCGAACGGAGGCGGGGGAGGCAATTTGAATGGTGGGAAGGTTGCGAGCGTTGCGAATTTGTAGGGCGGCTAGGTCTTGGCCGGCGGGGTCATACCCCAAGATATCGGCGGTATATTCGTCGCCATTGGGAAGTCGCACCTGGACGGAACGCCCGGCGGCTTCTTGAACGACATGGGCGTTGGTTAGAACCAAACCATCGGGGGTGATAATGCTGCCGCTCCCGCTGGAGTTGCCGGCGATAATGGCGACGACGGCGGGACTGGCTTGGTCGTAAACCCGGATGTTGGTCTGTTCATCTTGGTTTTGGGCGATCGCCAGTTGGGGGGCTAATTGTGGCAAGGGAGCCACCACTCCAGTGAGGAGTCCGGCGGTCAGAAGACTCGAAACACCATAGCGGAACCAGAAAGCACTCATGATACAAGGTCGGGGAGAAGGATGAGGGAGACCTCAACGAACGGGGGTGGGTAAGTCAAAGGGTTGTCCGTTGCGGTTATAGACCAGAATATCCCACTGGCCATTGAGATTGGCTTCAAAGGCGACAGTGCTACCATTGGCACTGATGCTGGGATTGCGGACAGTTGCGTCGAGATTTTCGGTCAGGTCACGCAATTGCCGGGTTTCTCGGTCATAGATAAAGATTCCAGAGCGACCTCGCCGGTTTCCGGCAAAGACGATATAGCGACCATCGGCGGATACTCCCGGACTCTCGGCGATGGTATCGAGGGAGTTGAGACCGGGTAGGGCGATGGTGCGTTGGCTTTCTCGGTCGTAGAGATAGATATCCTGTCGTTGTTCTCGTTCGGAGACAAAGACGATATAGCGACCGGAAATCGACGGGGATAGGTCGGCGGCGAGGGAGTTCAACCCCCGACCTCCAGGGTCTACGGGATTATTGACTAGCCGGGGATAGGCGGCACAGCTACTTAGGGCCGTCATTAGGGAAAGATAGAGGGTTAAACGTAAAAGTTTAAATCGCTTGCTAATAGTGATTTTATCAATCTCAACTTGTTTAACATCCTTCATGGACTATTTTTAGGCAATCCTAAAAACTGTAAATTATTCGTTATTATTGTCGGCGATCGAGTTCTACGTTGGGGCCACGGTCAATGATTTCAATGTCCCATTGTCCCCGTCGCCCGGTTTGGAAGACGATATAGCGGCCATCGGGGCTAATTCTGGGATGACGAACCCAACCGCGATAGCCACTGCTGAGGACTTGGGTGCGGCGGGTGATGCGATCGTAGAGTTCGATCTCGGGACGACCGCGATCGCTGGCCAGATACACAATATAGCGGCCGCTATAACTCAAACTAGGAGATTCGGCGATCGCGTCATCTCGGTTAAGATTAGGCAAATCGATAAATCGTTGCCGTTGTAAGTCGTATAACAAGATACTTTGGGTTCCATCCCGGCCCGAGACAAACGCCAGCAACCGGCCGTCACCACTCAGGGCCGGTTGCTCATCTCGGTAATAGCTATCGAGGGCGGCGGGGGGTTCCGGTCCCCCCCCGCCGCAGCCCCCGAGTCCTAAGCTGATGGCCACGGATAGGGCGACGGGTTTGAGTCTCCCTCGCCAGCCTCGCCGCCGTCTTGATTGCGGTTTTCCCCTGTTCACGGTCGTTACGGTCGTTACGACTAACGGGCGATCGCCCTAGCGATCAAACTGATTGGAGTTATCGTCTTCGAGTTCGTCGTCATAGGGATTAGGACCGAAGCGCTCATCATACTCTTCATCAGGGGGGAAGGGATCATCCTCAGGGGGAGCAGAGGGCCCTTGACGCATGGTTGGGGTGCGATCATAGACCTCATAGTCAGGGTTACTCCCTGGGCCATCTTCACCCGCAGGCGGTCTGGAGGAACCACCGCTGGGGTCATCGGCATAAAAATCGCTGTAGTCATCATCTAACCGCGCTTCCACCTGTTTTTTGGGACGAGGGGGACGCTCTTGAGGGGGACGCGATCGCCCACTGGGGGGAGTGCCGCTTCCCGGCGCTCCCGAACCCCGAGTGGGAGGGCGACGAGGGGGTCGAGAAGGTCCAGCTGCCTCACCATAGGGGGCATCATAGACCTCATCGTCATTCCAATTGCTATATTTCAAGTCCACCTGACGACGTTTAGTCGCATCAGGACGGGGCCGACGCTTACGAGGGGGGGGTGTGCCATCACCAGGGGGACGACGGCCACTCGGAGGATTCCCCGAAGGAGGGCCCCCCGGAGGACGGCGAGTGGGAGGACGGCGTGGCTCATCACTATAAGCCTCTCGCGGCGATCGACGAGACACCTCCCGACTTCCCGGAATGCGACGGGTCGGAGGATAGGGATCGTAGGGTTCAAGTTCTTCGAGTTCGGCTTCGTACTCGTAGGACTGATAGTCGGGACTGACATCCCGCTCGTCATCCACAATCGGCGCATTTCGTTTCGCCTGTTGGGTGACAATCCCTCTCATGCGGATACTTTCGACGGCAAAGAAGACGGCAGATCCCGTCATCAGGAACTGACCAAATTGGAGAATCGGGTCAAGTCGCCAGCCTTGGAAAAAGAGAATACCGCCACAGAGCAGAGCCACGGCGGCAAAAAAGATATCATGATCCCGTGCCAAATTGGGTCGGGTTGTCCGTAGCAAATATAGGGCAACACCGCACAGGACAAGGGCAATGCCCATTAAACTGCCCCAGCCAAAGCCATAGGCGACTTGAGCCAGGACGGGGGGAGTGTTGATTGCGTGCAGCAGGCTGCTTAAGCCCAGTCCGATGTTTACCATTAGCCTCTCTCCTACTTCAGTCCCCATCTTAGCGACTTGTGAGGCGAATCTCCAGGGTCACGACTGTCCCTGAAGAAGAAGCTAGGTTTTACGGGATAGACCTGATTCACCTACTGCGATCGCCATCAACAACGGGATTTAAGACCGAGATACTTTGTCTTGTTGGCTCAGGAAAATCAGGGCCACCACGACTGGAATCACCACAATGATTCCGCCAGCCAGAAGGCTATAGAAAAAATTCATCAAAGAAGGGGTCATATTATTCGCTTCCTTAAAACGAAACGATCAGAAATATTGCTTCACTTAGTGTAACCAGTTCTGCGCCGATTGGGAAGTTCAGTCTCAGATTTCTCCCCGCGCCACCCGCCGGCATTTGAGACCACTCACCCCCATTCTTAGGGCGATCGCCGCCTCAGCAATCAAGATACAATAGTCTCAGCCAAAAGTTACAAACCTTAACATTACAGCCAAAACTAAGCGATGAATACCCTGACTGTAACCAGTTGGACTCTTGGGATTCTCCTAGGGGTCATGACCTTTCTAATGATTTTCCGCATCATCCTGACCTGGTATCCCCAAGCGGAACTGAACAAATTCCCCTTCAACCTCATCGGCGTTCCCACAGAACCCTTCCTGATTCCCACCCGCAAACTCATCCCCCCCCTAGGAGGGGTTGACATTTCCCCCATCATCTGGGTGGGAATTTTCAGCCTCATCCGGGAACTGCTGTTAGGCCAACAGGGGTTAATTACGATGATGCGTTAATAGGGAACAGTAGGGAGTAGGGGGGAAGGCAGTAGGCAGTAGAAAAGACGTAGGGGCACACCCTTGTGGTTGCCCTCGGCAGTAGGCAGTAGGCAGTAGAAAA
>SMDP01000222.1 GCA_012911965.1 Geitlerinema sp. P-1104 | reverse complement strand
GCAGCAGACGACCTGAAAACCGCAGTCAACTTAGCCATTTATCTGCGGCGACCGATCCTGCTCGAAGGCGAGGCCGGCTGCGGTAAAACGCGATTGGCCGTTGCCGTAGCTTACGAACTCGGGTTGCCGTTTTATCGCTGGGATATCCGCTCAACCACCAAAGCCAAAGAAGGACTCTATGAGTACGATGCCATTTTGCGGCTTCACGATGTCCAAATTTACGACAAAACCGAGAAACTGCCAGAAGACGGCGATCGCAATCCTCAAAAGCCGGGGGACTACATTAGGTTAGGGGCAATTGGCAAGGCCTTTGACGCCGATCGCCCCGCCGTCGTTCTCATCGACGAAATTGATAAAGCCGAACTCGATTTTCCCAATGACCTCCTCGCCGTACTGGACGAGCCTTGGGCGTTTGACATTCGGGAAACGGGACAGGTGGGCGATCGCGCCGTGCGGGCCAAACACAAACCCATTGTCATCGTCACCAGCAACAAGGAAAAAGGCAACCTCCCCGCCCCCTTCCTGCGACGTTGTATCTACTACTACGTCAAATTCCCTCAAGATCGCTTGCGCGAGATTGTCGCCGCTCACGATGAGCGACAAACCACGGAAGCGCAGGCGGACGGCGACGCAGTTTCCACAGCATCGGAACAACTCATCGATCGCGCCATTGACCTGTTTCTCCAGTTGCGGGAACAGGGGTTAGTGAAACGGCCGGGAACCAGTGAATTTCTCGACTGGCTGCGAGCATTGGCTTATTTTCAGTTCCCCGTCGAACAACTGACCCTGGACACCTTGCCCTATCGGGAACTGTTGCTTAAACTGCGACAAGACTGGCAACAGGAGTTTGTTACCGCCGAGGAAACAGGATGACACCGAGCGAAGGTCACGAAGTCATCGAAGCCCTGTTTCGGCGCGTGCGCTCGCGGTTCGACCTGGGTATGGCGGAATATTTTGTCGCCCTGCGCGCCCTTGAAGGGGGTTGGGGAACGGGGGATGAGGCAGAACTTCAGGAGGTGCTGCAACTGCTGTGGTGTAAGTCAGACCTCGATCGCGCCCACCTGCAAACCGAGTGGGAGTCCGTGTGGGATCGTCTCCGCCAAGGGCGATCGCAGCCTCCCTCGCTGTCCCCCGTCGAGGATGCGTCACTCCCCCCGAGTGATATCCCCTCGCACCCCCCTCCACCGTCCCAAGCCTCACAACCAGACAGCCAACCTCAGACAGACACCACACCGGCCGAACTTGCCCCCTATCCCCTGAAAGCGCCCCCGCCGAGTCTTCTCGACCCCCCCGACGAGCTGACGTTCTTAGACTCGGACTATCCGATTACGCGGCGCTCAATGTCCTACGCCTGGCGCTACCTGCGGCGGGACGTGCCAACGGGTCCGGCCACCGTCCTGGATGTGGCGGCGACGGTGGAAACCGTGACGCGACAGGGGTTTTTCCTCGCCCCCGTCTATCAGCGCGAACGGGAAAACCAGGCCCGATTGCTGCTGCTAGTCGATCGCAACGGGTCGATGATGCCCTTCCATCACTTCACGCGGGACTTAATCGAAACCGCTCGCCACGAAAGCGCCCTTGATCCCGATCGGGTTCATGTCTTCTATTTCCACAACGTCCCGGCGGACTCGGTCTATGCCAACCCCTATCTCACCCGTCCCGTAGTGCTGCGCCACATCCTCAGTAGCTGCGATGCCAATACCTGTCTCCTCATCGTCAGCGATGCTGGGGCGGCCCGGGGTTACCGTGAGAGGACGCGCGTTCGTGCCACGGCCCAAGTCTTGCACCAAATCCGCCAGTACACCAACGCCCTGGCCTGGCTCAACCCCATGCCCTCCTCACGCTGGTCGGAAACCTCTGCCGGAATCCTGCGCCATCTCGTCCCCATGTTTCCCATGACCCCTGAGGGACTGGGCGAGGCGATTGATACTGTACGCCGTCAGTTGGGAGGTTAACGACCATGTCTGCAACCGCTGAATTAGAACGAGCCAGTCACGCCATTGATCGCTTTGTCCGGGAGTTTCAGCCGGTCTATGGCCTTTTGGCGCAGCACGTGGCGCTTCCCCTCGTGCTGACCCCGGAACTGGTGAACTTCATTCGTAACCGCTTCCTGCGTGCCGATGGCGTGCCTTGGGTGGCGGAGGTGGATTTGTTGCTGTCAGACCTTTGCCGTCCCGCTGGCTTTGAGTTGTATGTGATGTCTAGTGCCGTGCGATCGCACTTACTGAGGAAACTCGAACAGGATGAGCGGTTCGGACGGCAGCGGCTTGAGGCTATTGCCCGCAGCCTTATGACCTACAACCACTACCTCAGCCGCACCAACGGTTTATCTGCACCCTTGCTTCAGGCGCAACAGTGGGCGGCGATGGTTTATCTCCAACCCCAGCGCGAGGCGGCAGTGCGCGAGATTGCCGCCGAGTTTGCTCAGCACGGGGCCACCGTCTCGGAGGTTGGGCCGTTCCCCCCGATTCAGCCCGCTGAACTGGCAAGATTAGCCCAAATCGTGCAGGAACTGGCCCCGGAACTACAAGAGTATGGGGATTTGCTGGAGTACGCCCGGCTGATAACCCAGGTGAGAGCGCAACCCCAGGCGATTCGCACGGAGGACTGGCAGAAGACGTACCAGGTTCTCGATACAGAGTTACACTTGCCCACTGAACTCGTGCTGGGTGGAGTTGGGATAGAAGCGTCTTTACTTCACGGATTGCAGCCCTTTGAGTTCGAGACGGGGATGGTGGAGTTTGTCGAGTCGTCCGAGGAGCCAGCAGAAAATGACGGGGTAGTTCTTGAGTCGTTTGAGTTCGAGACGGCACAGATTCGCCAGGTGGAGGCTGGCGGTTGGGACATCGAGCGTCGTCACGGGTCGGCGCAACAGTTTGTTGAAGAGTTGGGCGACGGTACGGGTTTAGACATGGTCTTTGTGCCAGGGGGTAAGTTCGAGATGGGGTCGCCTGATGATGAACCGGAGAATCGTAATTCTGAAAAACCACAGCACGAGGTGGAGGTGTCGCCGTTTTATTTGGGGAAATATCCCGTGACTCAGGCTCAGTGGCGAGCGGTAGCGGCGCTGCCCCAGGTGGAACGTGCCTTAAAGCCAGAGTCTTCCCATTTCAAAGGGGCGAACCGACCAGTGGAGAGCATATTGTGGGACGACGCAGTGGAATTTTGTCGGCGACTCTCGCGACATAGCGGGCGAGACTATCGACTGCCGAGCGAAGCGGAGTGGGAATACGCCTGCCGTGCAGGGACGACGACACCGTTTTACTTTGGTGATACCCTGAGCAGTGAGTTGGCGAATTACGATGGCCGTGACACTTATGGGGAGGGACCCGAAGGAGAGTATCGAAAGCAAACTACAGATGTTGACAGCTTTCCGGCGAACGGGTTTGGACTTTACGATATGCACGGCAATGTTTGGGAATGGTGCGCGGACGATTGGCACAGCAATTATAAAGGAGCGCCAAATGACGGTACTGCCTGGGTTGATGAAAATCGTACAAAAACTCGACGAGTGCTGCGTGGCGGCTCCTGGTTCATCAATCCCAGGGGCTGTCGCTCTGCCGTCCGCAACAACGATGCGCCCGGCGTCGCCGGCAGCGTCAGCGGGTTTCGGGTTGCGTGCGCGGCGTCCTTCGCGTAGCGTCTCCGAAGGAGATGGACTCTTCCCTAGCCCTTTGTACTCTTCCCCTTTTGCCCTTTGGGTTCTCGCCGCTAGGCGAGTTGATTTTTTTTGAGATAATCGAGGGGTTTCATGGGAAAATTTAAAATATGTCTGAACTCTCAATTATCCAAAAAACATACGACCTGGTGAAGTGGTACGTCCCAATTTTGAACCGTTTGCCCCGCAGCCATAAGTTCGCCTTGGGTGAGCGAACGATCGCGAGTTTGTACGACGTTCTTGAAGGTTTGATTGTCGCACAGTATTCGAGCCAAAAATTAGCGCAGCTCAAAACGCTAAACGGCAAATTAGATGTCTTGCGCTATCAAACTCGATTGTTGGTGGATTTCGGGTTGATGGACGAAAAACGCTACGCCTACGTCACGCAACTGCTTGCTGGAATTGGCAGCGAGCTAGGCGGCTGGATTAAACAACAAAATCAGCGAGAATAGCGATGAAACGCCACGGAAACTTATATCCTCAAATTACGGACTTTTCCAATTTGCTGGCGGCGGCTCGGCAAGCGCAGAAAGGCAAGCGATTTCGCGACTCAGTTTTAAGTTTTAACTATAATTTAGAATTCAATCTCCTAGAACTCCAGCAAGAACTGCAAACCAAGACTTATCAGCCGGGAGCCTATCGCACCTTTGAGATTTTCGAGCCAAAACCTCGTTTGATTTCAGCCGCACCTTACCGAGATCGCGTTGTCCATCACGCTTTATGCAACATCATCGTGCCCATCTTTCAGCGCACGTTTATCAGTACATCTTATGCCAATCGGGTTAGCTTTGGCAGTCACCGCGCCCTACAAAAATTCGTAGGTTACGCACGGTCTAATCGTTATATTTTGCAATGCGATATTCGTCGATATTTTCCAAGTATTGACTTAGAAATCTTAAAATCTCAAATTCGTCGAAAAGTAAAATGTCGCGATACACTGTGGCTGATTGATACTATCATTGACAATAGCAACAATAATCAGGGCAGTCAGAGTACGAGCTTTCAGCAGGGCAACCTCGACTATTTTCCTGGAGACGATCTCTTAACGCCACTCCAGCGTCCCAAGGGCTTACCGATTGGCAATCTCACCAGTCAGTTTTTTGCCAATGTCTATCTCAACGGATTCGACCATTTTGTGAAAGAGGAACTCAAGGTGAAAGCCTATCTACGCTACGTTGATGATTTTGCGCTGTTTGGAGAAGATCGTGCCTTTTTAACCGAATGCCGAGAGGCCATTGAAACATACCTCGCCCAACTTCGCCTAAACATTCATCCCATCAAAAGTCAACTGTCTCAAACTCACCATGGAGCCAGTTTTTTGGGATTTCGCGTCTTACCTGATCACATTCGTGTCCGCAACCACAACCTGCAACGGGGACGGAAACGCTTGCAGAAACTCCAAGCGGGATATCTCAGTGGACAGCTTTCCGAAGACGACCTGTGCCAGTCCCTACAAAGCTGGGTTGCTCACCTCGAACACGGCGATACCTGGCGACTACGACAAGCCATCTTCAAGGATTGGGCAGGACTCCTGCCAGAATCCTTGGTCGCCAAGCTAACGACACCGGACTAAACTAAGGATGGGGCGGGCAAAGAAAACGGCTGCGTGGCGGCTCCTGGAACAACAATCCGAGGAACTGTCGCTCTGCCGTCCGCAACAACAATACGCCCGACAACGCCAACAACAACAACGGCTTTCGGGTTGCGTGCGCGGCGTCCAGTACTCTTCACCGTCAGAACCGGCAGATGGGAATCTGTTGGGCGTACCCTGAAGAGTCCAGACCCGTTCCGGCGATGTCCAGCGAGACATCCGAAAATCAACCTCGGCGGGTTCGCTTAGTAGGCACGTCCCGAAACGTGAGCCAGCCGAACCCGAACTCATTCTGCCAAGTCTTGAGCCAATGTCCGAGCCAGCCGTCTCACCTCCCGGAAACCTCATCATCCGTCGCCAGCAGCGGGTAGGGCGCTACTGGCGGGAACCCCTGGGCAACGGCGCGGACTTGGAGATGGTGCTGATTCCGGGGAGCGAGTTCTCGATGGGGTCTCCAGAAGACGAGTTAGACCGTTATGACGATGAAAGTCCTCGCCATCGCGTCCGGGTTCCAACCTTCCTGATAGGAAAATACCCAGTCACGCAGGCTCAGTGGCGAGTGGTGGCAGCGTTGCCCCAGGTGGAACGAGCCTTAAAGCCAGATCCTTCGGAGTTCAAAGGCGCGAACCGTCCAGTGGAGCAGGTATCGTGGGACGACGCGGTGGAGTTTTGTCGGCGACTCTCGCAACACAGCGGGCGAGACTACCGATTGCCGAGTGAAGCGGAATGGGAATACGCCTGTCGCGCGGGGACGTCAACCCCCTTCCACTTCGGTGAGACGATAACGACCGACCTGGCAAATTATCGGGGAACGGATAACAAGGAGCAAAATTGGTCGGGGTCTTACGGACGCGGCCCGAAGGGGGAGTACCGAGAACAAACGACGGAGGTGGGCAGCTTTCTTGCCAATGGCTTTGGACTCTACGATATGCACGGCAATGTTTGGGAGTGGTGTGCGGATGATTGGCACGACAATTACGAGGGAGCGCCAAATGATGGCAGCGCCTGGATAAATGAAAATAGTACAGGAAATGATAAAGTGCTGCGTGGCGGCTCCTGGGACCTCAATCCGGGGAACTGTCGCTCTGCCATCCGCCTCATCAATACGCCCGTCAACGCCGTCGACATCAACGGGTTGCGGGTTGCGTGCGCGGCGTCCAGAACTCTTTCTTAGCCCTTTGTTCTTTTCCTCTTTTGCCCTTTGAGTTCTCGCCTAGCGGCGAGTCGAATTTTTTTTCATACCACTTTTCGATGAGCTTGCTATACATTGACGCTGGGGGAGGGCGACCACAAGGGTACGCCCCTACAGCCTGGCACGAAGGTTTGAAACCTGGTATTGAGCGAACGGTGCGGCTAAAATGGGTGAGTTTCCGCCCAGAAACGGCGGGTTCTGGACCTGTTGCCATCCCCCAGCCTCTCCTCCCCAGGAGCATCTGGCGCTCACTCTGGTCGCCCAAAAAAAATCACCCAACCCCTTGACATTTCCAAAACTTGGGGCTAGGCTAGTAAAGGTGTTGAGTCAAGAACTCACGCCGACAACGAATACGCCCCCATCGTCTAGAGGCCTAGGACACCTCCCTTTCACGGAGGCGACGGGGATTCGAATTCCCCTG
>SMDP01000221.1 GCA_012911965.1 Geitlerinema sp. P-1104 | reverse complement strand
GCCTGCAAGACCTGGTGCGCCTAGAGCAAGACCTAGCCCGACAGTTCAACAGCTTTGCTGAGGCTCCCGAAATCCAAGCCCTAGTCGCTGCCCTCAGCCCTCGGGTGTTGCGACAAACCGTTGACCTAGAAGGACTCTCAGCCCTGCGTAACAATCTGGACAACCTGGATGCCGCCCTCATCTATCCCCTCATCCTAGACGATCGCCTGGAACTGGTGATTACCACCGCCGACACCGAACCCCTACGCCGCACCGTCGCCGTGGGGCGGACTGAGCTGAATGCCGCCATCATCGCCTTTCGCCAAGCCTTAGAAGACCCCCACAGCGATGCCCAAACCCCAGCCCAGCAACTCTACCGGTGGCTGGTTGAACCCCTTGAAGCTGACCTGGCGGCGGCGGGGGTGACGACTCTGCTCTATGCCCCTGATGCAGCCCTGCGTTACATTCCCCTGGCTGCCCTCCACGATGGGGACCAATGGCTCACGGAACGCTTCCGGGTCAACCACATCACCGCCCTCTCCCTAGAAGAGTTGACGACCCCGCCCCAAGCGGCTCCCCGTATCCTGGCGGGGGCGTTTGCTGATGTGGGGACGATTCATTCCGTCAGCTCTTTTGAGCTGCCCGGGTTGCTCTATGCGGGGGAGGAGGTGACTCTGCTGGAGGCGGCGTTGCCGAATACGGTTGCCCTGATTGACGAAGCCTTTGACCTGGATACTGTGTTGCTGGAATTGGGCAGTGCCAATATCCTCCATTTCGCCACGCATGGGGTCTTTGTCCCCGGTGACCCAAGCGATTCTTTTATTCTCTTGGGTAATGGTGATGCCCCGACGCTGCGGGATATTGGCGGCTGGTCCTTGTCCCACATTGACCTAGTGGTGTTGAGTGCCTGTGAGACGGGGTTGGGCGGCTTTGATAATAATGGCGAGCAAATTCTGGGGCTGGGCTATCAGTTCCAGCGGCGGGGAGCCAAGGCGGTGATTGCCTCTCTGTGGGCAGTGAGTGACCAGGGAACTCAGGTGTTGATGACGGCATTTTATGATGGTCTGGCTCTAGGGATGAGCAAGACGGAGGCGTTGCAGGCGGCTCAACGGGCCTTGATTACCAATGACTTTGTGGCGGTGGGAGGACGGCGCGAGGCGATGGTGGAGTTGGTTAGCAGTACCACTGGACAACCCTTGGTTCCAGGGGGGACGTTGGCTCATCCCTATTACTGGGCGCCGTTTATTCTCATCGGCAATGGGCTGTAGGAGAGCCGCCAAACACGGATGGGGAACCTTTCATTTTCATCACTGTGAATAAGCTCCCCCAGTCCAGAAATATGGGTTGTTAGGGAGAGATCCAGGTGCCTCAGGTTCTGCCTGAACCCTCCTTCTCGCGGCTCTGTGCCCAGCCCCTACCCATCTATTCATTTGGAACAATTCCCCATGAAACAAGCTACCTTGCCCGCCCTATTATCTACGGCGATCGTGTTCGCCGTACAGATGCCGCTGCGAGCCAACACCAGCGACACCATTAAGTCTGGCTCCGAAATCAACGAAATCTCCCAGCACACCACACTGCTGATTGTGGCATTAGATGACAACCGTCAACCCATCAGTCGTGGCTCAGGCTCCTTAATTTCCCGAGGAGATAACACCTGTGTTGGCATCACCAATGCTCATGTACTCGATGTCCCGGGGGCTACATTTGTCGTCAGAACCTTCGACCAAGAGTTACATCAGGTCACCGAGAGTTGGTCCATGACCGATGAAGACTTGGCGGTGCTGACGTTTGAGTGTCAGCAAAACTACGAGCCGATCACCCTAGCAACCTATCAGCTTTCACCTGGACAAAATGTCTATCTTTCTGGTTGGCCTGGGGATGGCTCCCCTACGGGTGAATGGGTTCGACAATTTACTAGTGGCTCTATTTCTACGGTGTTGGATACCCCTTGGCGCGGATATCAGGTGGGCTATACCAACGTCACTCGCCGTGGCATGTCTGGGGGACAGGTGTTAGACGAAGCTGGACGCTTGGTGGCGATTCACGGAATTGGGACAGTGGAAGATACTCAGCGGATTGCCCAGAGTCTCAATCTTCCTCTGGAGACAGCCCGAGAGTTGGCCCAAAATACTGGTTTTAACTACGGTATTCCGGTCACAACTTTCTTGGGTCGAGCGTCCCAAGCGGGGCTGAATTTTCCCTACGATGTCGTGTTCTCAGTGCCCCAACAGCCAGCATCTGGGCCAGTCGTGCGGTCAGACGACTATGTGCATCAGCCGGATGAGAGTGATAGCGTCAGCTTTAACGATATGTTAGGCAACGTTGACCGGTTGCTTAACACGGTTGACCGCTTCCGCCGCATGTTTGGCTTCTAGCCAGATACGGGTGTCTTTGGGCCGGCTCTCTAGGTAGGAGAAGCGTGGAGTAGTGGGATTCCGAGATACCCCCCATGCCCCGGGTGCCTATGACCAAGTCTGGGCACCCTGCCATTGACCGAGTGCTGTTGAAGTATAAAGGTATCAGTACATTCACTGAGTTCATCAAGGGAAGGGCAACGATGGCGAATGGTGGCAAGTTCCTGAGTGCGATGGTGACGACGGCCCTGTGGCTGGCAGCAGTGGAGGGGGTCATGGCCGCCGGACGACGGCAAATCCCTCTCCCTAATCAGGGAACCCCGTGGGAATTGGGGCTTTTGCCTGACTTGAGTGCAAACCCGGTGGCGGCACCCTTCCCAGTCATGAACTTAGAGACAAAATCCTTGAATTTGAAAGCTGGGTTGCCCTTGCCACCAGCACCGCAAGGATGGGGCAAATTGGCATCTTCGCAGCCCCAGACCGGGTTGAAGCAGGCTGAAACCGCAGTCCTACTAGAGGTCGAAGGACAACTGGAGGACGGCGATGCGGTTTTACAGGATGGCAGTTTGTACGACCTGCACAGCTTTGAGGGTGAAGCGGGACAGTTCCTTGAAATTCGCCTCGATAGTGACGACTTTGATGCCTATCTAATTCTGGTTAGTCCTGAGGGTGAACCGGTTGCAGCAGATGATGGTGGTGAAGGGTTCAACGCTCTAATCTCTATTCAACTTCCCCAAACGGGTCGCTATTCGGTGATGGCTAATGCCCATGACGCTTCGGGACGGGGACGCTACCGGCTGACGGTGGTGGTCATTGGCGCTGAAGACTATCAAGGGGGACAGGAGCCTGGAAGTGCGAATGCTGAAGCTGATCAATTGCTACAGCAGGGAATTCAGCAGTTCAACCGCAGTCAGTTTCGAGAAGCCTTGGCCTCTTGGGAACGGGCGTTAGAATTCTTCCGCGAGATAGGCGATCGCGCGGGGGAAGGCCTCACCCTGGGCAATTTGGGTAGTGCTTACAGCAGTATGGGCCAGTACCAGCGTGCCATTACCTTCCATGAACAATCTCTAGCGATCGCCCGCGAGATCGGCGCTCGCACCGGGGAAGGCCGCGCCCTGGGCAACTTGGGCATTGCTTACCGCAACCTGGGGCAGTACGAGCGCGCCATTGACTTCTATGAACAATCCCTAGTGCTATTCCGCGAGATAGGCGATCGCGCCGGGGAAGGCAGCGCCCTGGGTAATTTGGGCGTTGCTTACTACAACCTGGGGCAGTACGAGCGCGCCATTGACTTCTATGAACAATCCCTAGTGCTATTCCGCGAGATAGGCGATCGCGCTGGGGAAGGCCGCGTCCTGGGCAATTTGGGCAATGTTTACGACAGCCTGGGGCAGTACGAGCGCGCCATTGACTTCTATGAACAACACCTGGCAATCGCCCGCGAGATCGGCGATCGCGCTGGGGAAGGCACCGCCCTGGGCAATTTGGGCAATGTTTACGACAGCCTGGGGCAGTACGAGCGCGCTATTGATTTTTATGAACAACACCTAGCGATCGCCCGCGAGATCGGCGATCGTGCTGGGCAAGGCCGCGCTCTGGGCAATTTAGGCATTGCTTACGACAACCTGGGGCAGTACGAGCGCGCTATTGATTTTTATGAACAACACCTGGCAATCGCCCGCGAGATCGGCGATCGCGCTGGGGAAGGCCGCGCCCTGGGCAATTTGGGCATTGTTTACGACAACCTGGGGCAGTACGAGCGCGCCATTGATTTTTATGAACAACACCTGGCAATCGCCCGCGAGATCGGCGATCGCGCTGGGGAAGGTAGCGCCCTGGGGAATTTGGGCATTGTTTACCGGAACCTGGGGCAGTACGAGGGCGCCATTGATTTCCATGAACAACACCTGGCAATCGCCCGCGAGATCGGCGATCGCGCTGGGGAAGGTAGCGCCCTGGGCAATTTGGGCAATGTTTACGACAGTCTGGGGCAGTACGAGCGCGCCATTAATTTCTATGAACAATGGCTGGCGATCGCCCGCGAGATAGGAGATCGGGCTGGGGAAGGCAGCGGCCTGGGCAATTTGGGCCTTGCTTACAGCAGTCTGGGGCAGTACGAGCGCGCCCTAGAGCAATACGGTCAAGCCGTCGCCCTGTTCAACGAACTCGATGCCCGCGCCTCAGAAGCCCTCTTGCTCAACAACATGGGCGGACTCCTCACCCTCCAAAATCAACCCGAACTCGCCATCACCTTCCTCAAAGCCAGCGTCGATATCCGCGAAGCCATACGCGGGGATATTCGCAGCCTCGACACGGACCTGCAACAATCCTTCACCGACACCGTTGCCAATAGCTACCGCCTCCTTGCCGACCTCCTCCTCCAACAAGACCGCGTCCTCGAAGCCCAAGAAGTCCTCGACCTGCTCAAACTACAAGAACTCGAAGACTACCAAATCCGCAACGTGCGAGGCACCGAGGAAACCCGCCAATTGCTCTCCTTCTGGCAACCCGAGCGAGAAATTATAAACCGCTTCTACACCCACCTAGAAACCAATACCGATCCCCAAACCTTCTTCACCAGCACCGCCATCACAGAGCGCGTCGCCCAACTCCAACGCAATGCCCGCAGCCAAAACCCCAACCCGGAACAACTGGCCCGCCTGCAAGGCAACCTGCAACAAGCCGGTAACGCCGCCCTACTCTATCCCCTCGTCCTGGACGATCGCCTCGAACTCATCCTCGTCACCACCACTGGCATTTCCCGCCACACCGTCCCTGTTGACCGGGTGGAGCTAAACCGGGTAATCGCCGCCTTCCGCTCCGACATCGTAGATCCCTTCAGTAATCCCCGACCCAATGCCCAACAGTTGTACCAATGGCTGATCGCGCTCCTGGCTGACGAGATTGATGCCGCCGGAGCTGAAACGATCCTCTATGCCGCTGACGGCCAACTGCGCTATATTCCCCTGGCGGCGTTGCATGACGGCGATCAATGGCTGACCCAACGCTATACCATCAACCACATCACGGCCGCCTCCCTGATGGACTTCTCCCAATCAGAAGCGGCCTCGTTGAATATCCTGGCTGGAGCCTTCCCAGCTCAAGACCTGGCAGTAGAGGTGGCGGGGGTACAACGACACTTCAACGGTCTGCCTTATGCCCAGGTGGAGGTCGAAAATCTTGAAGCGAACTTACCGGGGACGGTGGCGTTTTTTAGTGCGGGGTTCAACCGTCAAGCCATTGAACCCCGCCTGGGGAACCACACCATTATTCACCTGGCGACCCACGGAAGCTTCCAATCGGGTCATCCCAATGACTCGTTTATTTTGCTCGGGGATGGCGATCGCATTACCTTGTTTGACCTCGATCAATGGGAGTTACCTAACGCTGCCCTGGTGGTGCTGAGCGCCTGTGAGACGGCGGTGAGTGGGCCGGAGTTAGGCACGGGGGAGGAGATTCTGGGGTTTGGGTATCAGATTCAGCGTACCGGGGCCCGGGCGGCGATCGCCTCTCTGTGGGTCGTCAGTGATGGGGGGACCCAGGTGTTGATGAATGGCTTCTATGGGGCCATGCAACTGGGCTTACCTAAGGCAGAAGCCCTGCGAGAGGCCCAGATTGCTTTGATTACCGGGGACTATACAGCAGTAGGAGGTCGTCGGGGAGATATAGAGGTTCGGGGCGGGCGGAGACAAAATTCCATGGGAGATCCCCTAGCCCATCCCTACTATTGGGCGCCGTTTATTTTGATTGGGAATGGGCTGTAGCATCCTTACCTCTTGCCATTCCCTCCGGGGAGGGGCAGGGGAGGAAGGCAGCAGGGGGAAGAAGGCAGTAGGGGGAAGAAGGCAGCAGGCAGCAGGCAGCAGGCAGTAGGGGGGAGAAAGCCGTTTTTCTATTGCCTATTGCCTATTGCCTATTGCCTATTGCCTATTGCCTATTGCCTCTTCCCCTACTCACTCCCCACCGGTTCCGACGCTGCCATCAACACCTCCCCATTCAGCATTCGCGCTGCTGCATCCAACAGCACTTCTTCTAAATAGGGTTTGGTGAAATAGCCTCGCGCCCCTAAATCTGCCGCCTTGCGTTTCATTTTCTCCGCTGTCCGGGAGGTCAGCATGGCGATGGGTAAATCCGAGAGATACTCGTCATGGTACATCCGTTCTAAGAGTTCCATGCCGTTCATGCGGGGCATTTCCATGTCGCAGAATACCAGTTCACAGGGTAAGCCCGATCGCAGTTTTTCCCAGGCTTCCTGGCCATCCCGGGCCTGTTCGACGCGATAGCCGGATTTCTTGAAGGTCATCGATAACAACTCGCGCACCGTAATTGAGTCGTCCACAATTAAGACTAAGGGTTCCGCCTTCTCTTCTTCGGCAAATCCCACCTCTTGGGCCGCCAACTCTTCGGCGTTCCAAAGCAGATTACTCGAATCATGACGGACACGGCCCATGGACAGATCAATCAACTCCAGCACATCGGCAATGGGGACAATGCGTCCATCCCCCATCACCGTGGCCCCGGTAATTCCCGT
>SMDP01000220.1 GCA_012911965.1 Geitlerinema sp. P-1104 | reverse complement strand
AGGGCCGTTGGGGCAGTCAACTGAATCAGGCTCGGGCGTTGGAGGCGTTGGGGTTGTATCGGCGATCGTGCGATCAACTGTTGGATGTCTTGACCTCTGGGGCGTTGAGCTGTGATGGTTTGGCGGCGGATGACCCAGATGTGAGAACTCGTCAGCGGGAGGAGTTGTTGGGGGCGATCGAACAGCAGCCGGATTCTCCGTTGAAGGCGATGGCGTTGCGGAGTTTGGGGAATCAGTTACGGCTGTTGGGGCAGTTGGAGTTGTCGGACAGCATCTTGCGTCAGGGGTTAGCTGTAGCGGAGCGCGTTGAGTCTCCTCGGGATATCGCTCTCTCTTTATTGAATTTGGGACATACCTATCAGGCGTTATCTCAACAGGCCCTTAACTATAATCGCTCCGAGATGAAAATCAAGAGTTCGAATTGGGCTGCAATCAACTACTATCGACAAGCCAGCAATTCAAGTTCTGACCCCTCGGTGACGGTTCAGGCGCAGCTGAGTTTGATTGGGATGTGGGTGGAGTCACAGCGGGAAGCTGAGGCGGTGGCGTTGTTTCCCGAGGTGCGCGATCGCCTCTCGGCATTGCCCGTGGGTAAACTGGCGATTCAGGGACGGATTCAGTTAGCTTGTAGTCTGCTGGGGTGCGATCGCATTGGCGCCCAAGATGAGCAACCCAGGATCGGCCTCGATCAAGCTATGTTACGAGAGTTGTTAGAAACCAGTGTTCAGCAGGCTGAGGGGTTTGGGGAGCCGAGACTGACAGCGGTGGCGATCGGTCGTTTGGGGACATTTTATGAAGCCACTGGGGATTGGGAACGAGCGCGAGAGTTGACTGAGGAGGCGATCGCTCTTTCCGAAGAGCAACCTGATTTAGTCTATCAATGGCAATGGCAACTGGGGCGAATTTTGCAAGCGCGTCATGAGCAAACTGCGGTGCAAGAGGCGGATGCGGGAGCTATTCTCGCCTATGAGAAGGCTTACACCAGTCTCAATGGGTTACGGGGGGATTTAGCGAGTTTTGACTCCAGTGTTCAATTTAACTTCCGCGATCGGGTGGAACCCGTTTATCGACAATTCATTGATTTACTCTTACGGGGAGACAGTCCTAGTCAGGCTCACTTAAAACAAGCTCGTCAAGCCGTAGAAGATTTACAACTCGCCGAACTAGATAACTTCTTCCAAGATGCCTGTGTAGAGCGCCAACGAGTAGCAGCTGACGATCTCGATCCAGAAGCCGCCATTCTCCATACAGTCGTCTTAAAAGACCGACTATCCGTCATTGCCAGCTTTCCCGGCCGTCAAGACTTAAAATATATCTCGAATCCCGGTGTTACCCCAACCCGTTTGAGTACGTTAATCGAAGATATCCGAGAAGAACTCGACTTACCCGGAGGTCGGACTTTCAAAATTCGAGATTTATCCGAAGAGCTTTACCAATGGATGATTTCACCTCTTGCCGAAGATCTGAAATTACAAGAAGATCGCGAAATCAGCACCGTTAAAAACTTAGTGTTTATCCTCGATGGGTTGCTGCAAAATCTACCCATGTCAGTTTTGTACGATCACAATCGGCAACAATATCTCATCGAACGCTATGCTATGGCGATCGTGCCCGGGCTACAACTGGTACAATCCCAAGATAAACCAAGGGTTCGAGAAGATCTACGAGTCTTACTTGCCGGCACAAACGAAGCCCCAAGCTTTGAAGCGGAAGAATTAGATAACCTCAACTATGTTTTAACTGAAGTTGAAGGAATTGGCTTAATGGCTCGACGTAGCACCCGATTAACTGAACAACGTTTTCTGCAAGGAAATGTAGAAGCCCAAGTCACAGCTATCCCCTATGACATCGTTCATTTAGCTACTCATGGTAAATTCAGTTCTGACCCCAATAACACATTCCTTTTAGACTATAACGAACGCATCCAAGTTCAGAATTTGGATCGGCTCTTACGTCGAAGTGAACGAGTTGGCTTAAATGCCATTGAATTACTGACCTTAAGTGCCTGTCAAACGGCAACTGGAGATAATCGTGCCGCTCTCGGCTTAGCCGGAGTTGCCATTCGTGCCGGTTCGAGGAGTACCTTAGCCAGCTTATGGAATGTCAGTGATGTCTCAACGGCACTGTTAATGCAAGAATTTTACCGTTTACTCTTGCAGACTGACCTCACGAAAGCCGAAGCACTGCGTGAAGCCCAGTTGAAATTTATTAACGCCGAACTCGAAGTGTCCGTGCAGGCAAGCTTGACGCAAAATTCCCTACCACGGCCCCATTATTGGGCGCCCTTTATTCTAATTGGGGATTGGTTATAGTTACATAGCCGACTATAGGAGCATCAGCTAGTTCTTGCAACAAAATATTTTCATCACGTAATAAACTATTCCATTCCCGTTCTACAAGCTCCGATTCATCAGAATTGAGCTTCAAGTTAGCCAAGGTATCAATGGCTTCATGCCAAATTCCTGCCAAAGCATAGAACGCCACCCGATCTAATGAAGACTCCTGAGGTGCTACGTCAATGCTTTCAGGGGGATCAATCCGTTGAATAAACCCAATCACAATCGCCCGTTGGGATTGGGTCTCATCTTGAGTTGGACAGTCAATTTCAAAATTCCATTGATAAATTTGATTTAACGTCAAACGGTAGGTTGAGGGAAATTGGATTCCCACCACCCCAGGCGTAGGAGGAAGTTGAACATCAACCCGAAAAAATTCTTGCCTTCCATCTTCATTTTGCAGATAAAATTTTCCCTGGTTCACCTCATCCGTTGTATAGGGAACATAGACCCAGACCGTGGGAGATTCACGGACCGTCAATTTAGTAGCATTCCCCGGAACCAGAGCCATCATGGGCGGGAACTCAGGTCGATAGGGGCAATCTCCCCGACTCCCTCCCCCTCGTCCCCGAGGTGGACTCCCTATATTACGGGGAAGCCGGGGTCGCTCAAACCGTAACTGTTTCTGAAAATTGTACCGATTCCACCCTTCACCAGCTTGAGCCAAGGAACTCAAACTCAACCCGGTCAAGAGGGAGAGTAAGACCACGATTGACCATGTATATTTTCTTAAATTCATGCCCCTCAATGGTTAAATTAAGATGGCTATATCTTATCATAGACGAATGGAGCTTTGATGTCTCTGAGCGAGCGGTCTCGACGAAACCGCCAGCCATAGCAAGGGTTCAATCAAAATAGGAATATCAATCACCATGGATCTACTGGGCTTTTTGGGAACATTAACGGGTATTTTGAGTTTTGTATATCTAATTTTCCAAGAATCTGGAAAGCTTGTTGATCCGCGACGAATCAGGAAAAAGCACACTCGTTCTGCTGCATTGGTAGCTACATTTGTGGTCTTTTGTTTCCAGTACCTGGGAGTTCTTCAAGAGCTAGAGCTAGGCATCTATGACAGGATGATGCGGCTACGAATGCCAGAAGATCCTGAGCCTAGATTAACCATTATTTCTATCAATGAAGAGGATATTAAATATCAAATCGAAAACAACATGGCAATGAAAGGGTCTTTGTCTGATGAAGCATTGGAAATGCTGCTTAACAAAATCAATGAATATAATCCAAGAACGATTGGCTTAGACATTTATCATGACTATCCCTTTGAACCTGAGAGCTTAGAGAATCTAGTGAATGAAATGGACAATTTCTTCACCATTTGTAAAGCCCCTTCTCAAGAAAGTGATGGAGTCAGACCTGCCCCCAATTTTCCCATAGAACGATTAGGTTTTTCTGACTTTCAACCTGATGGAGATAACATTCTACGACGCCAAATTTTGGGAATGAGTTCCCCTGAAGAGGATACAGATGGAGTATGCCCGACTGATTTGAGTTTTTCTTTATTAACATCTCTAGATTATTTACATAAAGAGGATGGGATAAATGAGGAAAATGAAACCAATGAAGAAGATGAAACCAATGAAGAAGATGAAACCTTGACAATCGGCTCGGTTCGGTTCGAACAATTTAAGATTCCTTTTGGAGGCTATCAAGGACTCGATAGTGAAGAGTCTAAAGGGTATCAAGTAATGCTAAATTATCGTTCTTTAACCAATCATCGTGAAATTAGCAACTCGATTTACTCCCTCAAGCGAGTGTTACAAGAAAATCGGGAAACAGAATTAAGAGACTGGTTTGAGGACCAGGTTATTTTAATTGGCGTTGACAATATTATTCGTGATGATTGGTTGACACCAAATAATGTTAGACAACCCAGAAATCAAGGTGCAACGTCAGGAGTTTTTGTTCAAGGACATATGATTAGTCAAATCCTGAGTGCCGTGTTAGATGGACGACCACTCATTAAGACGTATCACCCAGGATTGAATATTATTTGGATATTATTCTGGGCCGGTTGGGGAGGTTGGCTTGTATTTGCGGAGAATAATCCGTTGTTGATGGTTCTAGCAGGAGCTTTAATGATAGCTGTTGTACTGGTAGTTTGTTTGGCATTTTTATCTTTTGGATGGTGGGTTCCCTTTGTTTCGCCTTGTCTAAGTTTCTTATTGGCTGCAATTTTGCCTTATATTTACCTGATGTTACGAGATAAGGTTCTGGTAGGCAATCTTGACCCATAATTAATACCATTTTTTGAAATCCTTGCCAGACATACAAACCGAAGAGGGCGACCACAAGGGTACGCCCCTACGGATATCTGTGGCACAATTTTTGAAAAATGGTATAAGGGTTGCTGTGAGTTGAAAACCACAGCAACCCTTTAGATTTATTCACCTTTGAGAATAATCAGTTAGACCCATATGTTGTGAATCAGTCTGCACGAAGTCACTCCGATGTATCTTCGGGATTCAGGGCTTCAATGGGACCAATCATAGGTTCTGTGGACACTCGTTCTAGACCAATATCCTGCAAAAGGTTTTGCCAAAGTTCACCTATAGCTTCACTCTGAGGATTCTCCAGATAAAGCTGACCCACTTGGCTGAGAACGTCATACCAGAACCCTTCCTGAGCATAAATCTCCGCTTGCTCAACTGAATTGTTAGAAGCATTGAGTTGTGCTTCTAGTTCAGGATTTACTTCAACTCGTTGAACCTGACCATTGATAGATGCAGGACTAGTTCGCTCAGAGTCCGAATCAGGGGTTGGACAGTCAAATTCAAAAAACCATTGATAGGGCAAATCCGGCTCCAGGGGGTCTTCTGTTTGAGGTAACGTTATACTGACAATCCCAGGAATACTTTGACTCCCTGTTTCAGGAAATTGAAAACGAGTCCGCCAGTATTCCTTTAATCCTGCTGGATCTTGAATTGAAAAAATGCCAGATGTGATTTGTTCAGGTTGGTAAGGAACATAGAACCAGAAGGTTGGATGTGAGTTCGTTGTTAAATATAAGGATGGAGTGTGGTGTCCCATCAAACGAGTTAGTGGAATTGCTGTCGCCACGCAATCACCACGAGTTCCATCATCATCAACTCCAACTGTATTATCTTCGGGGGCACCGTCAGAAGCTTGCGCTCCCCTAGGAATAAAATTGATTGCTGACTCTCTTGCTGCTTCTTCAAGGATAGATAGGGATTGAGCGTTGCCTCGAATGGCACTACTGAGAATGGCCGTGCAAATCAAGAGAAAAGAGAGAGTTAGTTTTGGGATATCTTGATAAGGTTTCATGAAATTTAGTTCACCGAGTTAGTGTCTTGATGTCTGGATAAAATGACCACGATGGTAAAACTGCTAACCATCAAGGCTAAGGCTGGGGGAATTAGTGGAATCCAACCGCCTTGAAGAAATAGAATCCAACAAATTCCATACAACAAGGCAAGGCTTAAACTGATCAATCCCCCTAGCTGGAGTGGGGAATGCCACCGCAAGGACAGTAAACCGCCAATAATCGACCAGAGTAAAACCCACAACACTTCGACTGGATTTGACCACCACCAAATTATGGGTCTATTATCTAAGGCGGCACTGATAATTTGACTCACCATATGACCCCTAACTTCTAATGAAGAGACTCTTCTCTGTGGACTGTAGGGAGTTGGAACGTCATTGTTTTTATGTTCGTTAGGAGCATTTGTTCCAATTAAAATTATTTTATCCTGAATCCAACTTGGATCGAAATTTCCACTTAATATTTCGGCGACGCTTAAGTGGCGGAAAGGTGATGAATTTACTCTATAGTTTAACATGATTTGGTAGCCGCTATCCTTTAAATTCTGATAAGCGGCTGATGGCTTTTGTAGAACTCGGAATGCGCGATTTCCAAAATATTGTTTTTGTTTTTTGTTTGTCAATTCAATCTCTATGCCATGATTTAATAAATAGTGGCTCGCCAGCATAAAATCCCAAGAATACTGAGTTGGGCAATCCTGAAATGGGCTTAAGAAAGCAAAGTAGTGACGTCGGTTTTTATCGTCTCTAACTCTAGGAGTATTTAAAAAACCAACTTGAGCTTCAGGAGTTTCTGGAGGTGGAGGATATCCCGCTCGAAAAATAGGTCTTTCATTAGAGTTGACCGTGTCATGAACTTCATGACGACAAATGGCAAAGAAGTTAGGAGACTGAAGAAGAGAGGCAAGTTGTTCGGTCTCGGCTTCTTGATCTCGCCTCAGTCGTAAACCAATCACGTTCGGCTCATACCGTTGCAACGTTTCTAATAGATCTTCCAACGTGCGATCAGATAAAGAGGCATTCCCTCGTTCTGACACTGGCTGCGATTCTATATCTTCGTCAGTAATCTCAACCAGCAACAGGCGCTCGTCCATCGTTTCGGCGGGACGCGATCGCAGCAAATGATCATACGCATTTAACTCCGACTGTTCCAACCAGCCCAATGATCGCCCCCCCATCACCAAACTCGTCACCAGCATACTAGCCACCAACACCGTCCCTAACCCCTGCCACCAGGGCGA
>SMDP01000022.1:7804-33007 GCA_012911965.1 Geitlerinema sp. P-1104 | reverse complement strand
GCCAAATCTAAGGGGAAGTTGTGAGCATTACGCTCGTGAATCACCTCAATCCCAATGTTGGCGCGGTTAACCACGTCAGCCCAGGTATTGATGACCCGACCTTGAGAATCCAGGACCGATTGGTTAAAGTTAAACCCATTGAGGTTAAAGCCCATGGTACTGACACCCAAAGCGGCAAACCAGATGCCAATCACCGGCCAAGCGGCGAGGAAGAAGTGGAGAGAGCGGCTGTTGTTAAACGACGCATATTGGAAAATCAAGCGTCCGAAATAGCCGTGAGCTGCCACAATGTTGTAAGTTTCTTCCTCTTGTCCAAAGCGATAGCCTTGGTTTTGAGATTGCAGTTCCGTGGTTTCCCGAACCAGAGAGGAGGTCACCAGGGAACCGTGCATGGCGGAGAACAAGGCGCCACCGAAGACCCCAATCACACCAAGCATATGGAAGGGGTGCATCAAGATGTTATGTTCGGCTTGGAACACAATCATGAAGTTGAAGGTTCCTGAAACTCCGAGCATCATGCCATCGGAGAAGCTACCCTGACCAATGGGATAAATCAGCAGGACGGCGGTTGCAGCGGCAACGGGAGCCGAGAAGGCCACGGGAATCCAAGGACGCATCCCCAGACGGTAGGAGAGTTCCCATTCCCGCCCCATGTAGGCATAAATGCCAATGAGGAAGTGCAGAACAATCAGTTCGTAGGGACCACCGTTATAGAGCCATTCGTCCAAACTTGCGGCTTCCCAGATGGGATACAGGTGCAACCCTACCGCAGCTGAGGTGGGAATCACCGTTGCGGTGATGATGTTGTTGCCGTACAACAGGGAACCGGCTACCGGTTCACGAATCCCGTCAATGTCCACGGGAGGAGCGGCGACAAAGGCCAGAATGAAGACCGTTGCCCCGGTGAGAAGGGTCGGAATCATCAACACCCCAAACCAGCCAATATAGAGCCGGTTGTTGGTGCTGGTGACCCATTGACAAAATCGTTCCCAGAGGGAGTCTTTTGTCTGAATTGCAGTCAATGTCATAGATAATAACCTCGCTAAGAACCAAGCATCGCTCTGAGAAGATGAATGAATAAATTTCAGAAGCGTTGCCGTTAAAGTTCTCGAACACTCTCATTTAAGCAACATCTCTTCACGGTTGTCAAGTGAATCTTTATATAGCGATTAAAAGAGACAGACTGTCAGACTTTAACCAAGCTGATGAGTCGCTTGGATTATGACGGCGAGCGGTTCTGCTGACGAGCGAGGTAGAGTTGGCGACTATAGTCAATGAGGCGGTTCTTCGCGGTGCCATAGGCGGCGGCCTCTTGGGGGATTAAGCGCAAGAGACGATTGGCGGTGGCAAAGTTGCCCTGTTCAGCAAAGTGCGCTGCTTGTTGCAATAGCTCCTGGGCTTGTTGTTCCCGTTGTTGACGATAAAGTGCTAAATGCTGTTGGGCTTCTCCGTAGGCGCTGGCTTCTGGGGGGACTTGACGCAGATAGCCAATGGCTCCGGCAAAGTCTTCGGCATAGGCGAGAAACTTGGCCCGATACACCCAGTAATCAGCTTGGGTGTTGCGCTTTTCCTGATATTCCAGCAGCTTGGTTTGGGCTAACTCGCTGACGGGGGTGTTCTCGGGAATTTTGTTGAGAAGGGTGATGGCTGAGGCAAAATCCCGTTTTTCGGCTCGATTGAAGGCCTGTTGTAGCATCTGCTGAGCCTGTTGGTCACGAGAGGCGGTTGCAGTGGGGGAGGTTGAGGAGGCGTTGAGGCGGTTGGGGCGATCGCCACGGCGGTTTGGCTGCACGCGAGCTTGAACCTCTTGGGCAAAGCTAGTCAAATCCTGTTTCCATAACTCTAGTTCTTGCTGGGCCAACTCTCCCCAGACTTCCGGGGCGACGGTACTCGGAGTCAGGACCAGATCGGGATCGGCTTGGGCTAAGTCTTCGGGAAGGGGGGGAAATTCACGGTTGGATTCTGCTTGAAAGAGTTGCTGACCGTAATATTGACTGGCCAGAAGCACCGCCGTAATTCCGGCACTGGTTCCTAAGGCGTAACACCAAGCCGGGGTTTTGTCTTCGTCTTGTTCCCCATTGATGACCATCTTCTTGGGCGCGGGGGGAAGGGGCAAATGTTCATGGACTAAGGCCCGCTTCGGTGGGGGTAAATAGGCCTGACGCACCAGGGGGAAGGCTGGGCTGGTACAGGTCTGAGGCTGAGTTGAGGTGCTAAGGTCTGCCATAGTACTTAGAGGGTGACGGTCAACCGTGACGGCGAAATTCTCGGTTCCTCTAGGTACAGCCTCAGAGACTGGCAATCCGGATGGCTCAGATGCTCTTGCCCTGCAAGTTTTTACGCACTGTCTCCCTGGGGCTAGATCGGGGGGGTCACAACTGTCAGGCGCATCAAGATTTGTAAGGGGATGGCGATGGCTCTGGAAGAGGTTTGATAAAATTCCCCTAGAGTGAACGGGCGATCGCACGCCGAAACCCGTTCTCTTGCAGTCTTTTCAACCCACAATTAACTATGGCAAATGCCCTTGCAAACGCCCCCGACGTCACGGCGGATCATTATGTGGTTCTCGGACTAGCGGTGTGTTTCCTACAAGAAGATGGAGAGGTGCAACAGGTTCGCGTGATTGAGCCGATTACCTCTTCATCCCTCGAAGCACTGCTCAAAGGCATTCCCACGTCTTATGAGTTGGCCTACGCCACGACGATTGGTGAGATTTTTGATGGGGAGACGTTTCAGGTTCCCGCTGTTTTCCCCGAGGATGCTCAGTTGGGGAATGATTTAACGGAGCGGATTATCGCCAGTACCCGCACCTATGCTAAACGCCCTGAGGCAACTCAGCATATTGGTGTGGGAACGACTTACCGCGAGTTTAATCACAGTTTGGAGCGTAAGCGTGTTCTGAACAGCGATCGCGTGGTGACGAGTGACGATAACGTCAAACAACATCAATATACCCACGAGATTCTCTAGTCCCCCTGTTACCCTTAACCGAAATGCTCTTCTAACAAGGCCGGGATTTCCTTGGGTTTGATGTTAGTGTACCGAGCTTTTTCGGGTAACACCACCAGGTTCGGTGCAGATTTGCAGCGTTTGAGACAGCCGGTTCCTTGAACTTGGATGGAATCGGCCAGTCCTTGCTCGTCGAGGCTCTGTTTGAGAAGTTTACAGAGATCGGCGCCGGCTCGTTTACGACATTTGGATTTTTGACAGACGAGAATTTTTCCGGCGGGCGCTTTGACGGCGTTGGGGGCCGGTGGGTTCTCTACGGATTGAGGCCCCTGGATCTCCAGCGCAGGACAGGGGTCGCCTTGTCCGGGTTTGCTGAGTTGTCGCAAGCCTGGATGAGGCTGAATCTGTTTGGCTTTGCGCTTAACGGTGTCGCTGTTGGATTTGTGCTTCTCGGTTCCTTGCACTGAGATCCAGGTTCCCAGTTCCAGAGTCCAGGGTTGCGATCGCAGGGAGGAACTGAGTTTAATCCGGTGTGTTCCCTCCTCGTTGAGAAGGTTCAAGGCTTTGATTTTGCCGTTGCTCTTGCTGCTGATACCGAGGACTCGTCCAACAAGATGGAATTGGCGTTTAGAGGAACTCATGGCTTTCGGTGAGAGGTTGGCTTGTTAGTGAGAATCTTAGTCAATTAAAGTTGAGTTGACAAGGGTGATTCTACTCAAATCTCGATTTGAGATAGCTCCGACAAGCTAAGATATGGCGGATTTGGTGGGAAAACCGCCCAACTCGGCGCATTCCTGTCGGGTTAATTTGTAACGATTCGCAATAAATTAGGCAAAAAAACTAGAACCGGGGATCAAAGACCCCGATTCTCTAGCTAGGACGGGGTTGACCGAGCATTATTGATTGAGGGCGGTTTTCAGGGTGCTAATGAAATCGGGATAGGAAATTGAGGCGGCTTGGGCGTTGTAGAGATGACTCGGTCCTTGGGCCAGGAGGGCGGCGATCGCTAAACTCATGGCGACTCGGTGATCATCATAGCTATCTAACTCAGCCCCCTGGAGTGGAACCCCTCCCGTAATCTCCAAACCATCGGGACGCTCACTAACCTTGGCTCCCAGTTTCCCGAGTTCCCGGGCCATGGCCAAGAGGCGATCGCTTTCCTTGACTCGTAACTCCTCAGCATCGCGAATCACCGTGGTTCCTTGAGCCATTGTGGCCGCCACCGCCAGAATCGGCACTTCATCAATCAGCCGTGGAATCAAAGCCCCCCCAATCTCACAGGCTTTAAGTTGGGAACTGCGCACTCGGATATCGGCGACGGGTTCTCCGGCGACTTCCCGCTGATTCTCTAAGGTCAGATCTGCTTCCATCCGTTGCAAAGCCTCTAAAATACCGGTACGGGTGGGATTGACTCCGACATTTTCCACTCGCAGATCCGAACCGGGGATAATAGCGGCGGCGACTAACCAAAAGGCCGCGGAACTAATATCACCGGGAACCACAACGGTTTGTCCCTTGAGCGTTACCGGGCCGGTAACAGTAACCTGGTGACAACTGGGGTCGACTTGGATATCCGCTCCGAAGGCTCGCAACATCCGTTCACTGTGATCTCGGGATAGGGCCGGTTCGGTGACGGTGGTCTTCCCGTCGATGCTGAGTCCGGCCAGGAGAATACAGGATTTAACTTGAGCCGAGGCGACGGGGGAGTGGTAATGAGTCGGTTTGAGGTGACCGCCGCAAATGGCTAAGGGAGCCAGTTGTCCACCCTGGCGACCCCAAATTTTGGCCCCCATCTGTTCGAGAGGGGTGACCACTCGGGACATGGGACGCGATCGCAGGGACTTGTCCCCCGTAACGCTAAAAAAGCGGCCGGGTTGGGAGGCCAACAGCCCTAACATGAGGCGCAGGGTCGTGCCTGAGTTGCCGGCGTTGAGTACATCCTTGGGTTCTTGGAGATTGCCGATGCCCAGACCGCGAACGCGAACGGTTTGCTCCGATAGTTCAGAAATGTCTGCCCCCATCTGCCGAAAACAGGCGGCGGTACTTTGCGGGTCTTCTCCAAGCAGTAAGCCTTCGATGGTTGTTTCCCCTTCGGCGATCGCCCCAAGCATCAGGGAGCGGTGAGAAATGGATTTATCGCCAGGGATTTGAATTTTTCCCGATAGGGCAAGCCCTGACACTGGGGGAATAATAACTAAATCTTGACGTTCTTGATCGGTTTTGACTGTTAGGATAGGGGAAGACATATCATCTACTAAAACAGCTAGGACAGTGGACTTATCTTAGCCCGTGGATGCTTCCCCTGATTGCCGATTTGCGTCCGTTCCTGAACTCTCTTGCTTTTCTATGCTGACTCACCGCAAACCCGCCTGTCTGTCGCTGATTTCTACGGATCTTCCTCTTTGGTCCATGGTGGAAACCACAGCGACACTCTACCAAAAAGACCAACAGCGGTTTCATCTGCTGTTGAACGAACCGGCAGTTCTCGGGTGGCAACCCCAGTCCAGCGCCGATTCAGGTCTCGAAGCTGACCTGACACCCACGCGCCTGTTGTGGTTTGAGATTTCCCCCTATCGGGCGATCGCCACCATGCAGGGACAAGGGGGACTAAGCTACCGTCATCTTTGGGAACGGGGGATGTATGGCATCAGCCGCTACTGGCTACGGGGCGAGGAACCCCATGCTCACAGTCAAATGCGGTTGCGCAACTACACACGACAACTCGAATTTTCTGGGGAGTCGCTTCCCGAACATCTCCGCCTGGATTATGAACTCTGGTCGGGACAACTCTCTCTAGGGCGCTATGTCCTCAATCTAGAAATCCATCGCTGACCCGGTCGGATCACGCTTTTCTACGGTTCATAGGTCGCGACGATCGCCCCCCCAGTCTCTTGAATCATCTGTCGCAAGCGGGGAGGACTCATGACCCGCACCTGACCGCCAAACCCCAAAATCCAGCGCCGTAGGTCAATATCATCCAGAGACCAACAGGGGAGTCGGACTTGGAAGCGGTGGGGATAGTCAGGATCGTCGGTTTTTTTGGCCGAAAACAGCCGCGTCAGACGACGGCGATCGCCCGGCCCTTCGGGATTGGACATTCTCATCTGCTGTAGGGGGAAACGCTGGGTTCCCTCCCGGATAAAGCGAAAACTAGCATCATTACACCAGAGTTCCACCAAGACCGTCGCGGCCCGCTGCCCTCCAGCTCGATCCAAATACTGGGCTTGCTCTTGGGCGCTGCGGCCGAGAAATACCCCGACACTGGCTTCATGGAGTTGTTGTAGCCGTTTCAGGGACTGTTGGTGTTGGGGGCGATCGCGATACACTTGGGTCCGTTCAACTCGTAAATACCAGCGATCCAAACGCTCAAAACTCAACAAGCCATCCGCCTTCGCCTCCCAACCCACATACCAGGCAATGTGATGGAAAATCAGTTGTAGGGGATAGGCTTCCAAGGCCACGGGATCTCCCGGAAACTCTCCGGTTCCCTGTAACTTCTCAAGTGAAAGCAGTTCGCGATCGCGAATCGCCTCTTCAATGCGCCCCCGTCGCCGCGCTAGGGAGACATTGACTAAACCATCCACCTGAATAATGGAGGGGTTGCCAAAGCGCCAAATGGGATAATCTGACTGTAAGGCTGAGGGGTGCAGGCGCTCAATTTGCTGCAACATCCGATAGTACCGCTCTCGTTCCTCAGGACGACTGATAAATTCCGCCTGGCCTTGTAACTGTTGGTGCAGCCAGGTTAAATCCTCTAGGGAGAAAATGGAAGTTCCGAGATAATAGCCGGAGCGATAATTCTCTTGGCGATCGAGAATTTCATAGGGATAGAGCGCCAGTTCAATGTCTTTACGCAGGGTGACGCGATCGCTGAGGGTTTGACGACGATTCACCACCGTCACTAAACTCTCCTGAACCGTCAGATCGGCGTGGTTTTCAAAGGGATGCTGCAAGATGGCGCGGATGGTTTCCATCAGCCGCAGGAAGCACTGGCGATCGCTATAGCGGTGACAGTGAATCAGTCCCCCAGGATTGGACAGTTGCGCCGTTTCAATTTCAATCACCCCCTCGGCGTGGGGAGCAAAAAATCCCTGAGAACGCAACCAATTGAGATCCGCCCCCAGGGCCGCTTCATCGGCATACACCTGCCCCTGCTGTCGGCTCAAATCCCGGACAATCTCGCTGAGACTAGGATAGGGAGCCTGGCTACCGCGCTTCAGAAGATAGCTAATCAGGAACATCAACCGTTCAAACTCCAGGAGAGACCCATAGGGATGCCAGACCACCTGTGAATTGCGATTACGACGGCGCACGAGACGCAGGGGTAGGCCTTCGATTTGTTTAAAGACTTGGGAAAAGTCGATATCTCCGTGAACGGTGAGGGGGAGCGATCGCACATCGAGAAATCCCTCCGCCGTCGTTACCGGAGTTTGGGCCAGAGACTCAGCCATGCGCTCAATGATGTGACCGGGAACCACCCGATGGCGATCGCGATTACGCCGTTTACAGACCTCAACCGGAATCTCCATCACCCAGGCCATCCAGGTCAGAGGCGGATCACTCAGGGCCTTCACCGATTGCAAGAAACCCAAACGCCAGGCCCGGCGGACATTGGTGGCATCATAGATTACCGGGCGTTCTTGGGCGATCGCCCCCCGAATCTGAGCCAAGACCTCCGCCTCAATCTCAAGCCAATCTCCCTGAATGGCCGCATCCCCATAGAGTTTTTCCCGCACCGCATCGGTAGACACGATCACATAGCTAGGATCTCGTTTAACAAATCCCTCCGCGAAGTGACTTTTACCACTTGCAGGGACACCGACGAGGAAATGACAGGGGAGAGAGATGGACATGGGGGAAGAGAGCAGGAGGCAAGAGAGGGGGAACCACTTCAGTCACCGAAGACACGGCGATCAAGAGAAACCCGTAAAAATTGCACTCGATCAGAGATAGATCAGTAAGGGCTGGCATCTATTTTAGCGAGATTCAGGAGATCAACCTGGGGTTTGGTGCGAATTACAAAATTTGCCCACGTTGCCAAACTCGCTAACGCCTAAATAACCTAGCGTCACGTGCATCGAGTTGCATAAATCACTCAAAACCCAGGGTGTAATCAAAGAGCAAACCCACTTGGAGGACGTCCGATGTTCGGCCTTCGTCAACGCCTTATGGCTTCTAACCCCCAGCTTCCCCAACCCCCCTATGATCCCATTTTGGGGCGACTCGGGAAAGCGATCGTCTCGAAACGGATTACCTATCATCGTCCCGGACGAGTGTACTACCGGGCCACTTGGTGGAAAGCGCAATGTCAGCATCAGGATCTGATCCTCGAACCCGGAACCCCAGTTCAAGTGGTTGCACGGGATATCACAATCCTGATTGTTGAACCCTGCTGGACCTAAATGTAAAGCCCCGGTGCAGGGAAGCAACCGGGGCAGGAACCTAGCCAATTTTTGGAAATGAAATAGCTTGACAAATTAGCGAGTGAGTGCAGTCAACACCGCATTCATATCAGCATTATCTAAATCCATCGACTCAGCAAACGCCGTGCGTTGTTCAACGGACATCACATCGCGAACCGCCATCATGCTGGAGAAACGATTGTCGCTCATCCGTTGGCGTAGGCGTTCAACCTGGTTGCGTTGGCGGCGGATTTGACGAGTGGAGGCATCACCAATCATCATCTCTTGCAACTCCTGACGAGCCTGATTCAGTTCAGCTTCGAGGCGGCTGCTTTCAGCCAGATAGGATTGACGGATTTCGGTGATGCGCTCTTGCTGGCTGCTGCTGAAAGCAAGCTCATCCCGGACGGGTTGCTCTTGGCTCGGTTGAGAGGGTTCGGGAGTGGGTTGGGGAGTGGGTTGTTTGTCTTGAGGCTGACGGGGAGGAGTCGGCGTGGAAGGACGGCTGGCGCTGGTGTTGGAGTTTTGGGTTAATGCCGTCAGACTCTGAGCATTAGACAGATAGACATGACCGAGGGCGCGTCCTTGATAGGTGCGTTTGCTGAACTCCCAACCATCATTCAGGTCAATGCGGACAAAGTTATTGGTGTAGGGAGCGCGTCCGAGTTCAATCGTGGGGCGGTTGGGGAGGAAGGGAACCCCTTGCAACACGAGATCAGCCCCTTGGCGAACGGTGCGTAGATTGTATTGAACCCCTAAGTCTTGTCCACCAGTGCGGATAGAGTAACCATTACTGTCGGTATAACGTCCGCAAATCCCAGTGAAGTCGAAGTTGGCTAACAAGGGATTAACAATTGAGCCATTTTCCGACCAGCAATCGCGGCGGTTCGATTGTTGTTCAATCACGAGCAGTTGATGCCGTCCAGTGTTGCCAACCGGTGCCGCAACGGCGACGAAGTTATCTTGAGCCACAGCCTGTTCCCCGAAGGTGGCGGCTTGAGCGGCTTGGGGAGCGAAGCTAGTGCCGAAGCTGGAGACGGCGAGGGTAGAGAGAGCGGCGAGGCGAAGTGCAGTTTTCATGGCGGTAGAGTCCTTAGTGCGAGGTCGTTTGTTTCGTATGAGTTCATTGTGTGCCGAGGACTCTGGCTCTAGGGTCGAAAACAGTTGACTTTGCGGACTGTCTTGCGAGCTATGTGACAGTTGCCTGTCTTGGGATACGAGTTTTCATGGGTTTGAGGAGTTGCTTCTGACTCAGTTGTGACAAAATTACCGCCAGTCGTGTGATTGGCTGCGATTTAGACAATTGTGAGCTTAAACCGGAATAGGAGTCACCCCTGTCGAAGACTGTCCTATGGCATCGTTCAGGGAGAACAGCCGTTGCTAAGATAAACTACAGCAACCTCAGACCTGTTCGGGTTGGCTCACCCGCTTAACTTCCGACTGGCTCATCGATTTAGCCTTTGTGACCTAATTAATTATGAACATCTCAACATTGGCGAAATGGCGCTTGGCGCTGGCGTTATCTTTGCCGATCGCCCTTTCGGGGACGATCGCCCCCCCCACCTACTCTCAAGGGAATGGTGGCTCACCCCTAACGGTGCGCGCCGATCAACAAGAAGCAGACGCACGCACGGGAATCGTCACGGCCCGAGGTAATGTTCAGGTGAACTTCCCCTCCCGCAATCTCCAGGCCACCTCAAATCAGGCCCAGTTCTTTAGCAATGAACAGCGTCTGGTGCTGACGGGGAACGTCTTTGTACTCCAGGAAGGCAACAGCATTCGCGGCGAGGTGGTCACCTATCTCATTGATGATGGCCTATTTGTGGCACAACCCCTCCCAGAACGCCAAGTGGAAGCCATTTACATGATTCCAGACAATGGCAACGGGCAACGGCCCTCCGCCCCTGCCCCCCCTACGATTCGCTAATCTCCTGACTCGGGTTCCCTGTTCCTCTCCCTGATCTATGAAAATCGTCCTGGATAACATCCATAAGTCCTATCAAAAACGCTCGGTCGTCAGTCGAGTTAACCTCTCCGTGAGTCAGGGGGAGGTGGTCGGACTATTAGGACCTAACGGTGCTGGGAAGACAACCACCTTTTATATGGTGACAGGATTAGTGAAACCCGATCGCGGCCGAGTTTGGCTCGATCAACGGGAGATTACCTTACTGCCAATGCACGAGCGAGCCAAGATGGGCGTCGGCTACTTGGCCCAGGAAGCCAGTATTTTTCGCAATCTCACCGTACAGGATAATCTCCTGTTGGTATTTGAACAGACTGGCGTTCCCCGTCGTGATTGGCGTAAACGCCTTGATGAGATTATTGAGGAGTTTAATTTGGGTAAAGTCGCCTCCACCCTCGGCCGACAAGTCTCGGGGGGGGAGCGACGACGCACGGAAATTGCTCGCTCTCTCTCCACAGGCTATGGAGACCCGATGTTCCTACTCCTCGACGAACCCTTTGCCGGAATTGACCCGATCGCTGTCAATGATATCCAACAGGTGATTGCCCGATTGCGCGATCGCAATATCGGCATCCTCATCACCGATCACAACGTCCGCGAAACCCTAGAAATCACTGATCGCGCCTATATCATGCGTGAAGGGGAAATCCTCGCCTCAGGAAGTCCCGCCGAACTCTACGATAATCCCCTGGTGCGTCAGTATTATTTGGGCGATCGGTTTCAGATTTAGGGAATAGGGAACAGGGAACAGAAATAACGTAGGGGCACGCCCTTGTGGCTGCCCTCTTCCGGCAGCAGGCAAGAGGGGGGAATCCATCTCTGTGTCGTCCTCCGTGTCCTCGGGCAACCACAAGGGATTGCCCCTACGTGGTTCTCTACTGCCTATTGCCTATTGCCTATTGCCTACTGCCTTCTACCTTACTCCCCAGTTCCCGGCCGAGGAACCGTGATTGCCTTGTGCTTATTAAGTTGACGTAGCCACATACCGCCAATCACCGCCACCACTAGCCAGAACCAGCCGAAGAGCGATCGCAACAAAAGAAAGCCGCCGCAACCGAGTAACATCCCAAATAACAAGAGATTCGCCGCAACCGACCGTTTCAAGTCTAAGGTCAAATCTTGGGCTGGAAGTAGTCCGGTGTTGGCCTGTTGTCGTCCCCAGCCTAACCCCCCGGGCCGGGCCTTACGATAAAACTCATCCAGGGTGTCTTCTGACTCCGGGGGAGTGACGAACATGACCACAATCCAAAGGGTACAGACAATCACCGTAATCGCCATGACGCGAATCCCATAGTCAGACATGGGAATGACAACCCAAGTTTCTAGCCAACTCCCCGCCGGAACCTGCCAACTGGGTGCTAAGGTGGCTAAACTTCCCACAATAAAGCTGGCCACAATCGCCGTGAGTTCCGCCGCCGCGTTGACTCGCCACCAGAACCAGCGCAGCATTAACACCAAACCCGACCCCGTACCGATGGCAATAATCAACTCAAACACCTGACTGATATCATTAGCCAGGAAGGCGGCGATCGCCCCTAAGCCGGTTACCAACACCGACGACAGTCGCCCCACGAAGACTAACTGGGTTTGCGTCGCCTCAGCGTTCATAAAGCGGCGATAAAGGTCATTGGTAATAAACGAAGCCCCCCAATTAATCGAGGTGGAGACGGTACTCATAAACGCCGCCACCAACGAGGCCACCACCAATCCCAACAATCCCGGCCCCAAAAACTCCAACATCAACATGGGATACCCTAGTTCCTTATCCTCCAAGTCAGGAAAGACCACCAACGCCACCAGGGCCACGATAATCCAGGGCCAAGTCCGCACCACATAGTGCATGATATTAAACGTCCAGGCGGCTTTTTCCGCCTCCGCCTCAGTTTTAGCCGCCGCAAACCGTTGCACAAACTCCCCACCGCCATCACTGCGTCGCCAGGCCCACCATTGAATAAAAATATTGGCAAAAAAGGCACTGGCGGTAATTCCGGCGGCTTCCCCAAAGCTAATCAGACCCCCCTCGCCGCCAATGTCAAAGGGCAAAATAGCGAGGGTGTTAATATCGGTGACTTCGGGGATACGGCTGATGAGCGTCTCCATCCCACCGATGCGATCGAGAGCGATTCCTGCCACCAGCAATGCCCCCAAAAGCGCCAAAATAAACTGGAAGAAGTCTGTCGCCACGACCCCCCACAATCCCGCTAACCCAGAATAGACGAGGACAAAAACACTCACCCCCACTACACTCCAGATTTTTAACTGGGTATCTCCGGCATCAATCCCCAGACTCTCCCAAATTTGCAGGGCATCCACCACCTTAACCATCCCTAGCATGGCGTAGCCGATGCCGATGCAGTTCATGGGAACCGCAAAAATAAAGGCTTTGACCCCCCGCAAGACCGCCGCCATGTTGCCCCCATAGCGGATTTCCGTCAGTTCCGCATCGGTGATCACCTCCGAGCGTCGCCACATCTTGGCAAATAGATAAATCGTCAGCAAATGGGAGATGCCAAAACTCCACCAGAGCCAGTTTCCAGCAATCCCCCGATTGCCGACAATGCCGGTAATCAGTAGGGGAGTATCAATCGAGAACGTCGTCGCCGCCATGCTCACCCCCACCAACCACCAGGGGAGCGATCGCCCCGAGACAAAGAAGTCTTCTAAGCTATTAGAGGCTTTGCGGGACAGATAAATTCCCAACCCCATAGTAATAACCAAGTAACTCAGAACGATGAGCCAGTCAATGGATTGCATGATGGACGGTTGCCGCTAAACTGGCTGCCATTCTACCTGTTTTCGACCAATTTCACCTTGGGGCTTGCCAAAAAAAGCCATCTCAGCTATATTGAAGGAATGCGCTTAAAATAAGCCAACCTAACATCCAATTTGGGGGTGTGGCGGAATGGTAGACGCTACGGACTTAAAATCCGTTGACTGGTGACAGTCGTGTGGGTTCAAGTCCCACCACCCCCATGATTTAACATCATCGCCGGTACGTACGGCTAAAATACCGGAAACGGGTGTCTTCTTGCCACTCTCGCATCAGGGTCTCGCCGTAATGCTGAATTTCTAGGAAATTGGCATTCTCGAATGCAGGTTGATAGACTCGGAAAGTCTGCATTAATCCTAACGTTGCACAAGTTTCTAGTCCACTGATAAACCGTCGAGAAAAGTTCATGAAATGGGGTTGTTTAGACCAGTAATCCATTTGTCGGGCATTGAGAAAAAAACAGCCGGCATGAGGATTTTTAGCACGGCAAAAGTTTAACGACTGCCCCATGAAGACGGCAGAAAATTCCTGTTTATCTTGAAAATCATGGGGATTCCCTATAAATTGGTCATTGATACTTTCAAAATCCGGGTCAACATATACCTTTTCTGGATGTCCCTGCTGGGCGACTTCAAAGCGATTCGGTTGCAGAAGCACCTCATCTCCAAGGCGCTGATTAAACCAGTCTAATTTTTGAAAAAAGTAGCTATCTCGCAGGATTAAATCATCCTCAAGATAGCCATAATAATCATAAAAACCTAACTGTCGTTTGAGAGTTAAATGACAGCCGAGTCCCAACCACTGAGGGTCTTCTAGACAAAACGACTCCTGCACAAACAGTTGGGAGGGGAACGGGATCTGATCTAACAGATGGAAATCCGCCGTCGTACAGACCACCACATCGAGGTCAACCTGGGTATTAGTGTTGGCGGCTTGGCGTTCTACCCGAGACTGCTGCGGATCATGAGCATAATAACGCTGAGTCGGACCGAAGGTTTCATAGAGCGATCGCAGACAAGCGGTCAACCCAGCAATTCGCGGTTGAGGATTGCGCTGCAACGACCCATGATCACCGGAGCCTTGAGGATTAAAATAATGAGGAATCGTCAGTAAAACTCGCACCTTTGTAAACGAGAAGCGTCGTTAATCGACCCTGATTATCCCATCATCCGGTCAATCTTGGCCAACGACCTCACTCCTCTAGCCCCCATCCCTGTCCGATATGTCCAGCACAACCCGAAAAATTTGCCCCCTCATCGGCCGCCCCCCGTGAGATTGGAGCCGTTGTCAGTTAAGATGGAAGTTTCGAGTTTTCTCAGAATGCAATTTTATCGCAGACATTATCCTGCGCGACATTGACTTTAATCCGTTAGACATCAATTAAGGAGCCTGCTTTGGTTTATACGACACTACAAACAACCAAGTCGGAAGAAATCTTTGCCGCTGCCCAAAAACTTATGCCCGGTGGCGTGAGTTCACCGGTACGAGCATTTAAATCCGTTGGCGGTCAACCCATTGTCTTTGACCGTGTTCAGGGAGCTTATGTTTGGGACGTCGATGGCAACCAATACATCGACTATGTTGGCACTTGGGGACCGGCAATCTGTGGTCATGCCCATCCAGAGGTCATTGGCGCCTTGCGGGATGCTTTAGACAAAGGAACCAGTTTTGGCGCCCCCTGCTACCTAGAAAACGTCCTGGCTGAAATGGTCATCGATGCCGTCCCCTGCATCGAGATGGTCCGCTTTGTCAACTCCGGAACCGAAGCCTGCATGGGAGTGCTGCGCCTGATGCGAGCCTTCACCGGACGGGAAAAAATCATCAAATTCCAAGGCTGTTATCACGGCCATGCCGATAGCTTCTTGGTACAAGCCGGGTCTGGGGTTGCCACCCTAGGACTTCCCGACTCCCCCGGAGTTCCCAAAGCCGCGACCAGTGCCACCCTGACCGCTCCCTACAACGACCTGGAAGCGGTAAAAGAACTCTTCAAAAACAACCCTGACGAAATTGCCGGGGTCATCCTAGAACCGGTGGTGGGGAACTCTGGGTTTATCCTCCCCGATGCTGGGTTCCTAGAAGGCTTACGGGAACTCACCCAAGACAACGGCGCGTTACTGGTCTTCGATGAAGTGATGACCGGCTTCCGTATTGCCTATGGTGGCGCTCAGGAACGGTTCGGGGTCACCCCAGACTTAACCACTCTAGGTAAAATCATTGGCGGCGGTTTGCCGGTGGGTGCTTATGGTGGTCGCGCCGATATCATGTCCATGGTGGCGCCCGCTGGCCCCATGTACCAAGCCGGAACCCTCTCGGGTAATCCCCTGGCTATGACCGCTGGCATTAAAACCCTGGAGTTACTGCAAAAATCCGGGGTTTATGAGCAACTGCATGAGAAAACCAAACGGCTTGCCGATGGTTTATTGAACGCCGCCCAAGAAACCGGACATACCGTCTGTGGTGGCTCTCTCAGTGCCATGTTCGGAATGTTCTTCTGTGAAGGGCCCGTGCATAACTATGATGATGCCAAGCTCTCCGATGCTACTAAATTTGGCAACTTCCATCGTGGCATGTTGGAACGGGGGATTTACTTAGCACCGTCTCAGTTTGAGGCAGGATTTACCTCCTTGGCTCACACCGATGAGGACATTGACCGCACCATCGCGGCGGCTCGCGAGGTGCTCGCTGACCTATAGGTCAAGAGCAGCATGGGGGCGGACTGAGACTGTTCGCCCCCATACATGGGATAACCGCCAGAAGACTAGCGTTTAGCGGGACCTTAACTCTCTGTGGCGTTGGGAAGGAGGTCTAGGAACGCATCCAAGTCCGTTAGCATTTCGCGATAGTTTTTCGTGGCTGCGGCGTAGTCGGAATTTTGAGCCGCGAGACTGATGGCTTCGAGATGACGAGAGATTTCCCGCGCTAACTCTCGTCCTTGCCGTTGATCTTGAGGAAGCAGATTACGGTTAAATAGGCTCATGTCTTGCCGCAAGGTTCCCAGGGGACCATGGATGAAGTTATCGGCATAGATCCAGTCTTTTTCTTGGATGAGATCGTTGAGTTCTCCGAGGCGATCGCGCATCCCTTGGATATTGTTGGTGTAGGATTCCAGCCGCTGCACCATATCAGGGGTATAGGTGGGCGGTTGGGCCTGGGGAGCGTTCCCACAACTGGCCAGGAAAAGCATCATCCCTGCCAATAAACTGACGAAAAGGGAACGAGAACGCGAGCCTATGCCAAACCTGGATTTAATTAACTGCATTTTAGACATTATTTTAGACACTGATTCGCTTCAAACTCAATCATTTTACCCAAATTTGCGCCCCTGCCCCAAGATGGGGCTTGGGAAAATGGTGTCCAGGGCGGCAGTAGGGTAGAATCAGGCTTGGCATGATTGTGCCGATCGCCCCCGGGGTGAATCGGATGTTAGGAGGTTTGAGTGAACGTATTAGTTATTGGTAACGGTGGGCGGGAACACGCGATCGCCTGGAAATTGCTTCAGTCCACGAGAGTCAATAAGGTCTTTTGCGTGCCGGGGAATGGGGGAACCGCGAGTCTCCCCAACTGCTTTAACCTTGCCATGTCAGTCACGGATTTTGAGGGCATTGCTCGCTTTGCTCAGGTGCAAGGCTGTCCCTTTGTGGTGGTGGGGCCGGAGATGCCCCTGGCCATGGGCATTACAGATTATTTAAGTGAGCGCGGGGTTCCGGTGTTTGGTCCCAGCCAAGCTGGGGCCCAAATCGAAGCGAGTAAGGCTTGGGCCAAGACCTTAATGGTGGAAGCGGGAATTCCCACAGCCGCCTCCGCCACCTTTGAACGCCACGAGAGTCAGGCCGCCAAAGACTATGTGCAACGGATGGGTGCGCCAATTGTGGTCAAAGCCGATGGTCTAGCCGCCGGCAAGGGGGTCACCGTCGCCCAAACAATTGAGGAGGCCTACGGGGCGATTGATGAGATTGCTAGCGGACGGTTTCAGGACGCGGGCAATACTCTGGTGATTGAGGAATTTTTAACGGGACAGGAAGTGTCCGTGTTGGCCCTGTGTGATGGGAAAACGGTGCTGCCCCTCCTGCCGGCCCAAGACCACAAACCCATTGGCGAAGGAGATACGGGAGCCAATACCGGAGGCATGGGGGTCTATGCGCCAACGCCAGTGCTGTCAGAAGCCGGCATGGCCCAGGTTCAGAAGGACATCTTAGACCCCACCCTAGCGGCGTTACAAAAGCGTGGCATTGATTATCGCGGCATCTTATATGCGGGCTTGATGGTGACCGAGAGTGGGGAGATTAAGGTTTTAGAGTTTAACTGTCGTTTCGGAGACCCGGAAACTCAGGCGGTATTGCCCCTGCTGCAAACTCCCCTAGATACTCTCTTACAAGCTTGTATTGACCAAACTTTAGCCGAGCAACCCCCCTTAGATTGGCATCCCGGAGCCGCTGTTTGTGTGGTGATGGCTTCGGGAGGCTATCCCGGAGACTATGAGAAAGGCAAAGCCATTACGGGACTCACTGAGGCTCAAGAGACTGGGGCGCTTGTTTTCCATGCCGGAACGCAACTCAAGCAGGACCAACTGCTCACCAGTGGTGGACGAGTCTTAGGGGTGACGGCTGTGGCTGATAGTTTCCCAGCGGCGATCGCCCAATCTTATGCAGCGGTCAACAAAATTGAGTTTGAGAAGGCATATTTCCGACCTGATATTGGGTATCGTATTCGTTAACTCGCTGCGTCATGGTTGCAAATTGATATAAATCTCCCGTTGAAGCATCTGCGATGCAAGGCGGGAGATTTTTTTAACTTAACTTATTGCCCCAATAGTGTTACACTTCGGCTTTGCTTTTTTTTGGTAGTCTAGGCTACATTCGTGCCGGAAAGATTCCTTTAGGATACAGGTCGGGATTTATAATCCTGAACAAACAATCTTGTAACCCTGCATTCCCTTCTGTTTAAGCAAATTCAGGGATAAGCTCCAACTTTCTCATTAGAGACAGGTAACGGTTTCCTATTTTTAAGCGAAAAGACTGAATATGAGCAAAGGTTTAGGACGGCGTAAATTTTTATGGTATGGTTCAGCCGCATTTGGAACCAGTTTAATTCTCAAGGCCTGCGCTGACCCCAATGGTCAAACGACCGCCGGCGCCGGTGCTGATGGTGACACCATTAAAGTGGGGATTCTTCACTCCCTGAGTGGAACCATGGCCATCAGTGAAACAACCCTGGTTGATGCGGAAAAACTAGCCATCCAGGAAATTAACGCCAATGGTGGTGTGAATGGCAAACAAATCGAAGCCATTGTCGAAGATGGGGCTTCCGATTGGCCGACATTTGCCGAAAAAGCTGAAAAACTGATTGACCAAGATGGAGTGGCTGTCGTCTTTGGCTGCTGGACCTCAGCAAGTCGTCAGGCGGTCAAAGATGTCTTTGAAACTCGGGATCATATGCTGTGGTATCCCGTCCAATATGAAGGACAAGAATGCTCCAAAAACATCTTCTACACGGGAGCCGCCCCCAACCAGCAAATTGAGCCAGCAGTGCGATGGCTTCTGGAAAATAAAGGGGATGAGTTCTTCTTGGTTGGCTCAGACTATGTCTTTCCCCGAACTGCCAACACCATTATCAAAGAACAACTGGCGGCTGAAGGTGGAACCGTCGTTGGGGAAGACTATATGCCCCTCGGCAGTACGGAAGTCACGCCAATTATCTCCAAAATTCAACAGGCGTTGCCCGATGGAGGTGTGATTTTTAACACCCTCAATGGGGATAGTAACGTTGCCTTCTTCACCCAGATGCAAGGGGCCGGCATGGACCCCGAACGCTATCCGGTGATGTCCGTGAGTGTGGCAGAAGAGGAAGTCCAACAAATTGGTGTGGACTTGCTAGTGGGTCATTATGCGGCTTGGAACTACTTTCAAACCGTGGAAACTCCAGAAAATGAAACTTGGGTTGAGGCCTTTAAGGCTGAATATGGCCAAGATCGTGTGACTAACGATCCCATGGAATCTGCCTACCTGATGGTGTATCTCTGGAAACAGGCAGTAGAACAGGGGGGCGATGCCTATGATCTCGAAGGAGTCCGCGCAGCGGCTATTGGTCAATCGTTCCAAGCCCCCCAAGGGTTAGTAACGATGAATGAGAATCATCACATCTCGCAAATGGTTCGTATTGGCCAGGTGCGTGATGATGGTCTGTTTGATATTGTCTGGGCCACGGAAGACCGCGTTGACCCACAGCCTTGGAACCAATATGTCCCTGAGACTCGGGGCTATGCCTGTGACTGGAGTGATCCCAATAAGGGGGGACGGTTTAGACTTGAAGATGCTTAAATACCCGGTCTAATGTCCTCAGGGGCTATGTCTGTTGAGGGTGTTTTGTGATAGAAAAACACCCTCAATTTGTCCTCTTTACTGTTAGTTTTTATTTTCAAATTACGACCCATGATCGAGCTTGCTGTTGGTATTTTTAACGGCATTGGAATTGGATCAGTCCTACTCATGGCCGCTTTAGGTCTAGCAATTGTGTTTGGGCTGATGGGTGTGATTAACTTGGCTCACGGCGAGTTAATGATGCTGGGTGCTTATGCCACGTTTGTGGTGCAAAATCTCTTCCGAGATTTAGATGCCGGTGATGCTGTATTTGGACTTTATATTTTTGTGGCTCTTCCCGTTGCCTTTTTGGTGTCAGCTCTAGCGGGACTGATTTTAGAACGGGGGGTGATTCGCTTCCTCTATGGCCGACCTCTGGAAACCTTATTGGCTACCTGGGGGGTTAGTTTGATTTTGCGCCAGTTGGTGCGTAGTGTGAATTGGCTGTTGGCGATCGCCATTGTCCTCTTTTGCGCCCTCTTTTTTGGCGGAAGCTGGCTGCTGCGTCGTCGGCCGAACTGGGAGGGGATGAAAGCTTGGGCGATCGCCATCCTCTTACCCCTGTCGTTAGCCATTTCTGGACTGGCTGGCTGGGGGATGAGTGGGGTTGAGGCTCTAGCAACGCCCTGGTTTGGTCCGCGCAACGTCGATGTAACCGCTCCACCTTGGCTACGGGGAGGCATTGAGGTAGGGATCTATCAACTCCCTTATTCCCGTGTGTTTATTATTGTTTTAACAGTTCTCTGTCTGCTGGGAATTTATTGGTTCTTTAACCGTTCCGACTGGGGGTTACGGATTCGTGCAGTGACGCAGAATCGCGATATGAGTGCCTGTTTGGGGATTCCCACCAGTACCGTTGATGCCTTGACCTTTGCTCTGGGTTCAGGATTAGCTGGGATTGCAGGCTGTGCTATTACCTTGCTGGGGTCGGTGGGCCCGAATGTGGGACAAAACTACATTGTGGACACCTTTATGGTGGTAGTGGTTGGTGGTGTCGGCAATATGTTTGGGGCAATTCTAGCGGCTTTGGCCATTGGCGTGAGTACCTATTTACTGGGGTCAGGAGCCTTGGCGCGCCTCTTTGACGATATCAACTCTCTACAGTTTATTGCTGAGTTTCTTCGCTTCTTTACCTCCACGAGTATGGCTCGGGTCATGGTCTTTGCCTTGATTATTGCCTTTTTACAAGTCAAACCTTCGGGGATCTTTCCCCAGAAAGGACGAACGGCTGAACTGTAGTTCATGGTTCCCGGGTCATCAGAATTAACCGAAATCCAGGTATTGACCAACGTATTTATGTGATATGCAACCCTCCAAACATCCTCAAGCCGCCAGCAAATCCCGTCGCTCTAAATGGTGGCTCGAACCCGCGATCGCCCTAGGTGTGGCCATTGCCTTTGCTGTGATCATGCCCTTATTTTTGCCAGTGTTTCGCCTGAGACTCTTAGGGCGTTTTGTGGCCCTAGCCATTACAGCCTTGGGCATTGACCTGATTTGGGGATACACGGGTTTACTCAGTTTGGGTCATGGCATCTTCTTTGCTCTCGGGGGCTATGCCTTCGCCATGTACCTCAATTTGCAACTTCCTGAGGGGCAAATTCCTAACTTTTTTAGCCTCTATGGTGTGAACGAGCTGCCCTGGATTTGGCAACCCTTTTATTCCCTGCCGATTACGCTCCTTTCGATTGTCTTAATTCCGGCAGTTGTAGCTGGGATTTTAGGCTATTTGGTCTTCCGCAACCGCATTAAAGGGGTCTATTTTTCGATTTTGACCCAAGCGGCTTTATTGGTGTTCTTTAATTTCTTTAACGGACAGCAAGAACTGATTAATGGAACCAATGGACTCAGCACTAACCGTTATGAAATTTTCGGAGTAGCGTCGGGCGCTCCTGAGGCCCAGCTAGCCTTTTTCCAAGTATCTGTGTTGATGGTAGCCCTGGTCTATTTACTCTGTCGCTGGCTGACTCAGGGACGCTTTGGGCAGATGTTGGTGGCCATTCGGGATGACGAAGTGCGGGCCCGCTTTGCTGGCTATGATCCCACCGGGTTTAAAATTGTCGTCTTTGCCATTTCTGGGGCGATCGCCGGAATTTCCGGGGCCCTGTTTACGGTACAAACGGGACTGATTACCCCCAGTTTTATGGAAGTTCCCTTTTCCATCGAAATGGTGATTTGGGTAGCGGTGGGGGGACGAGCCAGTCTAATTGGGGCTATTATTGGCACATTATTAGTGCGTAGCGCCCAAACCTTCCTCAGTGAATGGTCTCCTGAAGCCTGGTTATTCTTCCAGGGAGTCTTATTTCTGATTGTGGTGACGGTTCTTCCTCAGGGACTCTACGGTTGGTTCCGGGATTGGGCCATTCCTCAAGTGCGATCGCGCCTCGGCTTACAACCACGCCTGGTCAGCTATCCAGCCATCGACCTCAATCCAGAGGTGCAGCAGGAACAAGATGAACTCGAACATCTCGATCCCTAATTCCCTCTCCCCTGAACATGACTGAAAAAATTCTGGAAATCGATAACCTTACCGTCAGCTTTGACGGCTTCAAAGCACTGAATACCCTCAACTTTAGCCTTGATAAAGGCGAGTTACGGGTCATCATTGGTCCCAATGGGGCAGGAAAAACCACGTTTCTCGATACCATTACGGGGAAAGTTCAACCCACTCAGGGTCAAGTCCGTTTCAAAGGTCGCAATCTCCGGAACCTCAAGGAACATCAAATCTCTCGCCTGGGTATTGGCCGCAAATTCCAAACCCCCCGAGTCTATCTCAACCTCACCGTCTGGGACAATCTGGACTTAGCCTGTAATCGCCGCAAAGGAGTCTTTCAAACCCTATTTGGCAAACCGGAGTCTGGGGAGCGGTTGACGGTTAGTGGGATTCTGCAAACCATCGGTTTAAGTGCCAAAGCCAACCTAGAGGCGGCGCTTCTCTCCCATGGGGAAAAACAACGCTTGGAAATTGGGATGTTGGTGGCCCAGGCCCCGGATTTACTCCTCGTGGATGAACCGGTGGCGGGGTTGACAGATGAGGAAACGGAAAATGTCGGCAATTTACTCCTGACCCTGGCGGAGAATCACTCGATTATTGTGATTGAGCATGATATGGAGTTTGTGCGGCAAATTGCTCGAACGGTGAGTGTGTTACACCAAGGGTCTCTCCTCTGTGAAGGAACCATGGATGAGATTCAAACTAACCCGCGAGTCATTGAAGTGTATTTAGGACCCTCAGAGGAGGAGTAATCATGCAAGCCATCGATACCCGAACCGTCACCCCAGACTCGGGGTTAATGCTACAAGTTTCAGGATTGAATGTGTATTATGGCGAAAGTCATATCTTGCGGAATGTGGATTTAAGTGTCCCGATGGGTCAGATGGTTTGTCTGATTGGTCGTAATGGTGTGGGTAAAACGACTCTGTTGAAGACGATTATGGGGTTATTAGCGCCTCGGTCTGGGCGGATTAATTTCTGCGATCGCCCCCTGTTGCCCTTATCGACTCCCCGCCGGGCCCAAGCGGGAATTGGCTATGTCCCTCAAGGTCGTGAAATTATTCCCCGCGTGACGGTTAAGGAAAATCTCTTACTGGGGTTAGAAGCTTGTCCAGGACGCTCCAAGAAAGTGATTCCCCCTGAGATTTTTGAGCTATTCCCCGTCTTAGAGACCATGTTGGGGCGCATGGGAGGAGACTTGAGTGGTGGACAACAGCAACAGTTGGCGATCGCCCGGGCCCTAATGGGAAAACCGCGCCTGCTACTCCTGGACGAACCCACGGAGGGGATTCAACCCTCGATTATCCTCGAAATTGAGGCCGCCGTTCGTCGCATCATTGAACGCACGGGGATTTCGGTGCTATTGGTGGAACAGCACTTACACTTTGTCCGCCAAGCCGATCGCTACTACGCCATGCAAAAGGGGGGAATTGTTGCCTCGGGAGCTACAGAAGACCTGTCCCAAGAGGTGATTCAGGAGTTCTTGGCGGTTTAGTATATGGGCCAGCTCGGACTAAGCAGACCCAAAAACCTAGAGCAAAGTATCAGATGGCCCCCCCAATCCTCCGCTAGCCGTTAATTGCTATATAGTCGTTTTTGGGGCTGTGATCCCGGGTTTAGAGTCTCCAGAGCATCCTTAGGGCCAAGATTGCAACCTCCCCTAACTGTTAGCACAGCTACCAAAGTTGAGAAGGGCGATCGCCCTCCCCAGACGCCAATAACCGCCACTAGAGGCAGAGACTATTACTCAATTTTTTAGAAATTGTCAAGATTTTTTCCCAGATTTCCCTTAAAAAAAAGGGTAGATGTAAAAAAAATCCTCAAATCAAGATAAATTAATACTTTATGCGATCCAGATCGGGCAAACACCCATTAGAATGAGTCAGTGAAACATCGGAAGACCAAGAGTTTCAAGGTTTTTTGTCCAAAAAGCCGATCCGATGTTTCCTGCCTAAAGTGTCCTCAAGACTCATTTGGGCAGTTACGAACCCGTACTATCTGACCTTAAGGAGACATCCAGATATGAATAAAGGAGAACTCGTCGATCGCGTGGCGGCGAAAGCGAACGTCACCAAGAAGGAAGCGGACGCCGTCCTGACGGCAGCCCTCGAAACCATTGTGGAAGCGGTTTCCAGCGATGATAAAGTGACGCTGGTCGGCTTTGGTTCCTTCGAAGCCAGAGATCGTAAGGCTCGTGAAGGCCGTAACCCCAAAACCGGTGACAAGATGGTTATCCCCGCTACCAAGGTTCCCGCCTTCTCCGCTGGCAAACTGTTCAAGGAAAAGGTTGCCCCAAGTAACTAGTCGCATCCCCCGTTATTAACTCTGTGTGGGTATCACCGCATTGATGCTGGGCAGTCTCCTGAGGCTGTCCAGTTTTGCTATGGCAAGGGGGGCAAGAGGCAGGAGGCAATAGGCAATAGGCAGTAGGCAATAGGCAGTAGGCAGTAGAGAACCACAGAGTCATACTGCCGGAAGAGGGCAGCCACAAGGGCGTGCCCCTACGTTATTTTTGTTCCCTGTTCCCTATTCCCTGTTCCCTATTCCCTGTTCCCTGTTCCCTGTTCCCTATTCCCTATTCCGGCTGAGTCGCTCTTGGGAGAGGATGATGAGGGTGGCTAGAGTTGAGACGACGAGCATCATGAGGGAGGCGACGGCGGCTTGGGTGAAAGCTGCGTTTTCGGCAGTGGCTTGCCAAATTTCGGTGGCAAGGGTGCGGAAGCCGATGGGAGACAGTAATAGGGTGGCGGGGAGTTCTTTGATGGCTGTTAGGAAAATGAGCATCGCTCCACTGATGATTCCTGGGCGGACTAGGGGAACGGTTACTTCTCGTAAGGTTTGCCAGGGGGTTCGCCCTAAACTACGGGCTGACTCTTCTAGGCTGGGGGAAACTTGTAAGAGAGAACTGCGTAGGGTTCCGACTCCCTGGGGGATGAAGAGGACTAGATAGGCAAACAGGAGCATCGGCAGGGTTTGGTACAGGCCTGTGACATAGTTGGCCCCAAAAAAGACGAGGGATAGGGCGACGACAATTCCTGGCATCCCAAAGCCGATATAGGAGAGTCGTTCTAAAAGACTGCTCAGAGGACTGGGAAAGCGGACGGCGAGAATGGCGATGGGTAGGGCAAAGATGACGGCGATGAGTGCGGCTAAGCCTGAGCCGTAGATGGAATTAACGGCAGAGGGAAGCATGGCACTGACGAGGTCAATTGCACTTTGGCCCGCCATCATGCCTCGTCCAAGCCAAAAGATTAATACGGCTAAGGGCATGA
>SMDP01000022.1:2218-6923 GCA_012911965.1 Geitlerinema sp. P-1104 | reverse complement strand
GGCCGCGATCGCCCTGAAGGGGTACTGTCAGATCTGGCCGTTTGGGATGGTAACTCCATGAGGGTTTGGGTGAGGGGAACGGACGAAAGGGGCAATGAAGGCTACATTGTAGCCAATGCAGCCCCCATGAGGGTAGGTGTAACGATAGCGGATCAATGGATGCCCAGACCCCTCTACAATGCCCCGGTTTCTTGCAGGAGTTCGAGAGTCCCCTCTAGGTCTTCTAAACTGCTCAGGTCGATATCTGGGGGGTTAATTTCGGAAATGGGCAGTTGATTGTTGGGGGGATCAATCCCGGCAATGAGGGGATATTCACTGTTCCCCTCGGCGAAGTGTTGTTGAGCTTCGGGGCTGAGCATGAACTCGACAAAGGCTTCGGCGGCGTCGGGTTGGTTGCTGGTATCGAGGATGGCAATACCGGCAATGTTAATCATGGAGCCAACATCACCACTGGGGTAATGGTGCGCAACGGGGAAGTTGGCATCTTCGGCTTGGAAACGAGCGAGGTAGTAGTTGTTGACTAACCCCACTTCAACTTCACCGCGACCGAGACCTTCAACAATTGAGGTGTTGTTGCGAAACACTTGGGGATCATTGGCTTGCATGGCTTCGAGCCATTCCCGGGCCCGCTCTTCTCCTTCATGTTCTCGCACAGCGGAGACGAAGGCTTGGAAGGAGCCGTTGGTAGGGGCCCAGCCGACACGACCGGACCATTCGGGTTCGGTCAGTTCCCAGATGGAGTTGGGAACCTCCTCAGCATCGAGCATATCGGTATTGTAAGCAAAGACTCGGGCCCGCCCAGTGATGCCAATCCATTGGCCTTCTCGGGACCGGAAGCGTGGATCGACTTGGTTGAGCAGGTTCTCGGGGATGTTACGGGTGCGACCTTCTGCTTGTAAGGCCCCTAAGGCTCCGGCGTCTTGGGCGAAGTAGATATCTGCCGGGGAGTTTTGCCCTTCTTCGAGGATGGTGGCGGCTAGTTCGGCGGTGTCACCATAGCGGACATTGACGCTGATACCGGTTTCGGCTTCAAAACGCTCGAACATTGGTCCGATGAGATCTTCGCCGCGACCGGAATAGACGACGAGGGTTTGGCCGTCACCGGCTGCACCATCGGCGGTGGGGCTATCTTGTGGACCACAGGCAATTAGGGCCGTGCTAGTGGCGGCGGCTAGGCCAATTAGGGAGATGACTTTTCTTCGTTTCACGGGATCCTCCACACTCTCATTGTGATTGAGAGTTAATAAAAATTGTCAATTGTTAAGGGACGGGACATGAGCAAAGAGAACATTTAGCTCGGATCAGCCGTTATGACGATGGAGCTGAACTGTCCTATACGCTGGCTCAAAACAGTCACTTGACTCGTTTAGTCTTCGTCAGTGCGCTCTCAAAGCGAGATGATTTGATGCTGTCATGCTCAATGGCTTGAACGGCTAATTTAGAATGATTCCGAATTAGAAATTCCCTTAATGACAGTAATTGTCAGGGATGAGTTTGTCAAGAGCTTGCGAATCTTTGGGTGAGAGGGGGGGATTAACTCAAGCCTCCCGTCCCCCGACGCGAGAGGAGGCGGAAGCTTTGTAGGTCTGGGAATTGACGAATGGCTGAGTCGAGAGCCGGTTGTGGAGATTGGCGAGAGGCGATCTTACCATAGAATCCTTCGAGAAAGGGAATCAGATTCTGATAGGAAATGGAGCGTTCCGGAACGACGACCCCTGAGGCCCCGGCGTTGAGGAAGGATTCGGCTAGGGGATATACGCTAGCTGCACCGCTGACGATGAGTTTACCGCGCCACTGGGTCATGCTCTCAATATCGCTGGGTGAGAGGCGAGTTTGGGGCCGGCGATCGCGGATTTTCTCGGCTTGCGACCATCCCAGGACGAGGCCCTCGCGATCGCCATGGAGGGCTAGGTGAACGACATCCACGGTGTCCTCTGTGAGAGATTTCTGCAATAGGCTACGATTGAGAAAGGTTCGTCGCTGCCAGATGCCATCATTGCTATAGACTTGACAGGGAATGCGGAGGCGTTCAAAGGCTTGGGATAGCAGTAGGGTTTCTGTTTGTTTACGAATTTCAGGATTCCGACAAACTTCAAAGATGGCAACATTCATAACTCGGTATCCCTTGCTCCCCAGGCGGCTTTAATGGCATTCTATCAAACCAGCCTGTCTCTAGGGCGATCGTCACGAGAAGGCCCCCACAAAACTTCCCCTATTGCCTGTTCCCTATTGACTGTTCCCTGTTCCCTTCTTCTCCCCCATGGTTTACATCAAGGAAATCGAACTCACCAATTTTAAATCCTTTGGGGGAACCACCAGAGTGCCATTCCGTCGGGAGTTTACGGTGATTTCGGGGCCGAATGGTTCTGGGAAATCGAATATTTTAGATGCCCTGTTGTTTTGTCTGGGAATCGCCTCGTCGAAAGGGATGCGGGCCGATCGCCTGCCGGATTTGGTCAATCAACAGCAAAATAAACGCAGATCGACGGTGGAGGCCAGCGTCAGTGTCACCTTTGATTTGTCTCCTGAGGATCGCTTGTGGCAACGAGTGCAGGCTAATGAGACTCCCGATGAGACTCCCGATGAGACTCCAAATCAGAACGCCTCGGAAGATAACGCAACACCCCTACATCGAGATTGGCGGGTAACGCGGCGGCTACGGGTGACACGGTCAGGGGGCTATACCTCGCAATATGCCATCAATGGTGAAGTTTGCACCCTGGGGGAGTTACATGAACAACTCAATGAGTTGCGCGTCTATCCTGAGGGCTATAACGTGGTGCTTCAGGGGGATGTCACCAGTATTATCTCTATGAATGCTCGGGAACGCCGGGAGATTATTGATGAGTTGGCGGGGGTGGCGGCCTTCGATCGCAAAATTGATCGGGCCAAAGACAAATTCGCCGAAGTCGAGGAACGCGAAGATCGTTGTCGTATTGTCGAGAAAGAACTGACAACCCAACGAGATCGCCTGGCCGCCGATCGCCTCAAAGCTGAACAATATCAACGATTGCGCCAAGAATTACAGGAAAAACAAGCCTGGGCGCGGGTATTACAGTGGCAGCAATTGCGTCAACGCCAAGACCAGATTGGGGAACAACTCGCGGCGGGCGATCGCACTCGGCGGGAACTCCAGGAAACTCTGGCTCAACTGACGGAGAACTTGAAACAGGCCAGCGATGAACTGGATGTTTTGAATCAGCAAGTGAAGGCCCTGGGGGAAGATGAACTCTTGGCTCGTCAGTCGGAGTTGGCCCGTCAAGAAGCCGAACAGCAACAACGCCAGCAGCGACAGCAAGAGTTGCAGCAGCACTGTCAGGAACTGGAGAGGGCGATCGCCCAAACCGAGACGGCGATCGCCCAAACTCACCAGCAACAGGAGCAACTGCGGCAACAACAGCAACTGCTCGAAACCGACCAACTGCCCACCCTGAGAGAGTCACGGGAGTTGGCTCAAGGGGAACTCGAACAGGCCCGAGAGTCCGCCAACGCCCTGGCTGATCGCGCTCAAGCTTGGGTGCAAGAACAAACCCAACTCCGTCAACAAACGGAAACCCTCCTGGGAACCCTTGAACCCCAACGCACCGAACAGGCCCAACTTCAGGAACGGCTGGCCCAATTGGGGGAACAACTCAGTCAACGGGAGACGGCGATCGCCCAACGAGAGGACCAACTGCGACAGAGTCAACAGGAGTATCAACACCTCAGCCAAGAAGAAGAAACCGCTCAACAGCATCTGCAACAGCTCGAACGCAGTAGCCAAGCTGCCGAGGAGGAGTTGCAGATTCAGCAAGATACCCAAACTCGTCTCTTGCAAGAACAGCGGGACAAACAACGCCGCCTCGATAAGCTCGAAGCCCAAAATCAAGCCATTCAAGAAGCCTCCGGCAGTTATGCCAGCCAAGTGGTGGAACAGTCAGGATTGAGCGGAATTTGTGGGTTGGTATCCCAACTGGGACGGGTCGAGAGCGACGTGCAAATCGCTCTAGAGACCGCTGCTGGGGGACGATTGGGCTTTGTTGTCGTTGAAGATGATTTAGTCGCCTCTGCGGCGATTCAGCTTTTGAAAGAAAAACGGGCTGGGCGAGCGACCTTTTTACCGCTCACCAAGATTCGCGCCCCTCGGTTCCAGCGCAGTCCCGAGGTGGAACGGAGTCCTGGTTTTATTGACTATGCGGTGAATCTGATTGATTGTGAGGAACGCTATGACGCTATCTTTGCCTATGTCTTTGGCTCAACGGTGGTATTTAATGCCTTAGACAATGCTCGTCGTTTGTTGGGACAGGCCCGGATGGTGACCCTGGATGGGGAACTGCTCGAAGCCAGTGGGGCCATGACGGGGGGAAGTCAGCGGCGGGGATCGTCGCATCTGCATTTTGGCCATGTGGATAGTGGGGAATCGGCGGAAGTGAAGGGGTTGCGCGATCGCCTACGGCAGATTGGCGAGATTCTCGAACGCTGTGAGGGGGAGATTTTACGCTGGAGTAGTGAACTGAAGTTAGGGGCGAAGGCTCTGATGGAGGCGAAACAGCAACATCGCGAACTGCAATTGCGCCGGGAACGACTGGGGCAGGATATTGAGAGTTTACAGCAGCAACAAGAGCAGGGGCGATCGCAACAAACGAGCCAACGTCAGGAACTCGACAGCAACCAGGCCCGCTTGGCGCAACTGCAACAGCAACTTCCCCAACAGGAACAGCAATTG
>SMDP01000022.1:0-1873 GCA_012911965.1 Geitlerinema sp. P-1104 | reverse complement strand
TCCCGCGATCGCGCCGAAGCCCAGCTGCGGGAATTGCGCGTCAGCCAACAACAAACGGAATGGCGTTTACAGAAACTCCAAGAAACCCAAGAAGGGCGAGTCGAACAACTCCAGCAGGTGCGCGAACAACTGCGGGAACAGCAGCAAGAACTCCCCAATCCGCTCCCTGAGGTTCCCCCCCAGCTCAAACTAGAGGCCTTAGACAAAGAACTCCGTAGCCTCGCCAAACGCATCGAAGCCATGGAACCGGTAAATATGTTAGCCCTAGAAGAATTTGAGCGCACCCAAGCTCGCCTGGGGGAACTCACCGAGAAACTGGCCATTCTCCAAGATGAACGTCAGGAGCTACTACTACGCATCGAAAACTTCACCACCCTGCGTTTACGTGCCTTTAAAGAAGCCTTTGACGCAGTGAATGAGAATTTTGCCCAAATCTTCGCCGAACTGTCTGAGGGGGACGGACATCTACAACTGAGCGATCCAGACGATCCCTTTAACGGCGGTTTGAACCTGGTGGCCCATCCTAAGGGGAAGCCCGTGCAGCGATTAGCCTCCATGTCTGGGGGAGAGAAATCCCTAACTGCATTGAGTTTTATCTTCGCCCTGCAACGCTATCGCCCCTCCCCGTTTTACGCCTTTGACGAAGTGGATATGTTTCTAGACGGGGCAAATGTGGAACGATTAGCTAAAATGATTAAAAAGCAAGCACAAGCCGCACAATTTATTGTCGTGAGTTTGCGCCGTCCGACCATCGCCGCTGCCGCCAGAACCATTGGTGTTACCCAGGCCCGAGGCGCGTATACCCAGGTATTAGGGTTAACGTTGCAACAGCAACGCCAACCTGAGCGCCAAGAGTCTCTCTCGCCAGAGCGATCGGTCTGATAGTAGAGTATATTAACCAGGATTCGACTCGTAGGATTCCATCTAGAATGACATCCGAACACATCCGTCAACGCTCCGATCTGTTAGGAACCCAAGTCATCACCCGCGACGGCGGGAGGCGGCTCGGAGTCGTCAGCCAAATTTGGGTAGATATCGATCGCCGGGAAGTCGTCGCCCTCGGAATGCGAGATAATATCCTGGCGGTTGCTGGGCTGCCCCGTTACATGCAGCTCGATCGCATCCGCCAGATTGGTGATGTCATCCTAGTCGACAGCGATGAAGTCATCGAAGACGATCTCGACGTTGAGATGTACAGCACCATCATCAACAGTGAGGTGATTACTGAAGTGGGCGAACTCCTCGGGAAAGTGCGAGGCTTCAAGTTCGACACCCGCGATGGCAAAGTCACCTCCATCATCATCGCCTCGATTGGTATTCCCCAGATTCCCGAACAACTGCTGAGTACCTACGAACTCCCCATCGAGGAGATTGTCAGCAGTGGTCCCAACCGTCTGATTGTCTTCGAGGGGGCAGAAGAACGGCTGAGCCAGTTATCGGTGGGGGTCATGGAACGGTTAGGCTTAGGGAGTGCGCCCTGGGAACGGGAAGAAGAGGAAGAATTTTATACTCCCACCGCTCGCCCTGAGAATCAACTGGGCAGTGGCATTCCCAGCGCCCCTCCAGAACCCCGCCGTCGAGCCATGGAGGCTCCTGTCGAGCAGCAATGGGACGAAGACGAATGGACTCAACCGGAACCCGAACCCCTCTACGAGCCAGAACCGGAACCTGTTTATGTGGAGTACGACGAACCGGAGACGGAAAACTGGAGTGAAACCAGTCGTAGTCAGTACGAGCCGCCTTATGAGCCGGAACCCTATCGAGAGGAGCCGGTGTATGAGGAAGCGGATTATCCTGACTATTCCCAGCCTGTGGAGTACGAGGACATTGAGGCGGATGCTTGGTCTGAGGAAGAGGATGCACGGGTGTATGA
>SMDP01000219.1 GCA_012911965.1 Geitlerinema sp. P-1104 | reverse complement strand
TGTCCTCGGAGTCCAAGGGGTAATCAAAGGTTTCCCTGACTGTCCTGTTGTGACGTACTCCCGACACCGATGCAAGCCTACGGTGCGGGCTTCTCCCACGGCGCGAGTTTTACCTCTGGTTAGCCGATTCGAGCTTTTTATACTAACTCCATCCTGAATTGTAGTGGCAACGTGATAGGCTCTCTCGGGTTTCGCCCGCTATAGTACAATCGGCTCAACAACCGTAGGACATCTGAGCGGGTGATGGTGATGAGTTCATGAGGGTTACCATGACACAGGTCTTACATGGCACCTGGATTCCCGAAAAGAGGGAAGGCTTTGTCCAACGTGGAGCCTTTTACATTTGGATTGAATGCCAAGACAAACTGAAGACGAAACAGGAACCTGGCATTCATCCCTTTCATCTCCCAGCTCAACGTTTGGGGGAGTTTGTCCATGACGACCTGGGCATTCGGGACGCCCCCAGCCAGATTAGTTATCGCCTTAACCCTCAATACTTTTTACTCCCCACGCGCGATGAGCAACCCCTTCTATCCTGGGAATTAGCCACCTATTTAGAAGCGGAGTCAGAGCAAGCCTTTGAGTGGCAATTCTGGCAAATTCTCTGCTACCGCCTCGAAACCGTTACCAAAATAACCTCCTCCCTGACGACGGAAGTTTGTAGTGCGATCGCCACCCTCAACGACCTCCATTTCTTCTGCCTACACAACAGCGAGGACTTTCAACTGGGAGCCGACTTACTCTTTTGGTATCACTACAGCCAAGCCTTCCGAGACATTATTCTAAAAGACCAATATATCCCCAGTTTCAAATATCACATTACCCAGCCCAAAAGCCGCAAAAAACAGAAACCCTTTGCCATTTATTCCGGCTGGGAAATTGTCTCGCCTCACTATGAAAGCCTCATCGAAACCTACGCCCCGGCTATGCCCTTAGCCTGTGCCTCGGGCTGGCAGACTCCCCCCAAACGTCCAGAATTTCACGAGTCCCAAACCCTCTTACGCCATTTCAGCGAATGTGTGGTGACCCAGCTTGCCAGTCGCTTTCAGACCACAAAGCAACTGGATAAGCAGCTCTCACAAACCGTCTTATACCCCTGTGTCACCCCGAGTAAACTCACCGACCCCCTTGAGCCATCGGAGGCATTTTTAGAGACCTATGAAACCTGGCAAGCTTGGCGCAACAAAATCCAGGGTAGCTATCAAGGCTTGCCATTTAACCTTTACCTTCAACTCATCTCCCCCGAAGACCCAGATGACCCTTGGCCGCTCAACTTTTTAGTCTCCCCCAAAGCCGACCCCTCCCTGCGGGTGGCCTTAGCCGACTATTGGCAAGGGGACTCCTCCCAGCAACAGGTTCTTCGCCAGCAATTGGGGGATAGCTTCGAGGCAGATTTATTACTCAACTTAGGCTATGCCGCGCGGATGTATCCGAAACTTTGGCAAGGCTTAGAAACCCCAGAACCCGTTGGCGTGAACCTGACGAGTCAGGAGGCTTGGGAATTTTTACATGAAAGTGCCTGGGTGTTGGAAGATGCCGACTATAAAATCTTGCTTCCCGCCTGGTGGACGCCTTCAGGACGACGACGGGCCAAACTGCGCCTCAAAGCCTCCAGTAGCAGTACATCCGTCGGAGACAATAGCAGCAAAAGCTATCTCAATGCTGAGCAACTGGTGAGTTATGAGTATGAGTTAGCCATTGGTGATGAACCCATCAGTCGAGAGGAATGGCAAAAACTGGTCCAGGCCAAACAACCCCTGATTCAGTTCCGTGGCGAGTGGGTGGAACTGGACTTGGCACAAATGGAGAAAACCCTGAAGTTTTGGGATGAACAGGGGAAACAGGAGCAATCCATGACCTTAATGGAGTTGTTTCAACGCCAAGCTGAAGCCGACGAGACCTTGGAGGTGGAACGGGATGCCACCCTAGAACAGATGTTACAGCAACTCACCGACAAAACCTCGATGACACCTGTGGAGGAGTTAGCAGGGTTTGAGGGAACCTTGAGAGACTATCAGAAGCGAGGGGTGGCTTGGTTGAGTTTCCTGGAACAAGTGGGACTCAATGGCTGTTTAGCCGATGATATGGGGTTAGGGAAGACGGTTCAGGTGATTGCGCGGTTGGTTCAGGAACGGCAAGAGAACACCCCAGTGCAGCCGACGCTCTTGATTGCACCCACCTCGGTGTTGGGGAATTGGCAGAAAGAAGTGAACCGATTTGCTCCCCAACTGCGGAGTCAGGTGCATCATGGGGCCAATCGGGTTCAGGAGCCTAAGGCGTTTAAGCAGGCGGCGGCGGATGTGGATGTGTTCATTACCTCCTATACCCTGGTGCGCAAGGATGCCAAGCTATTTAATGGGGTCAATTGGCAGCGTATTGTCTTGGATGAAGCCCAAAATATCAAGAATCCCAAGACGGCTCAAACGAAGGCCATTTTGAAGCTTAAGGCGCAACATCGAATGGCGTTGACGGGAACTCCGGTGGAAAACCGTCTGATGGATTTATGGTCGATTTTTAATTTCCTCAATCCTGGTTATTTAGGAAAACAAAATCAGTTTCGCAAGTCGTTTGAGGTACCGATTCAACGGGATGGGAGTTTTCGGCAAGCCACGACCTTGAAGAAGTTGGTGGAACCGTTTATTCTGCGGCGGCTTAAAACGGATAAGTCGATTATTAAGGATTTGCCGGATAAACTGGAGCAGAAAGTCTACTGTAATTTGACCAAGGAACAGGCATCGTTATATCAGGCGGTTGTGGAAGAGGTGGAAGCCAGTTTAGAGGAGAGTGAGGGGATTAAACGTAAGGGATTGATTTTATCAACCTTGACCCGGCTTAAACAGATTTGTAATCATCCTCGGCAATTTTTGCAAGATGAGAGTGAGTTTAGTCCGGGGCGATCGCACAAACTCTCTCGTTTACTTGAGATGGTGGATGAAGTGATTGCTGAAGGGGAGAGTTTACTGATTTTTACCCAATTTCGTGAGATTGGCGATGCCATGGAACAGTATTTACGTCATCACTGTCGCTATCCCACCTATTATATCCATGGGGCCACCAGTCGCCAGCGGCGCGATCGCATGATTCAAGAGTTCCAAAATCCCGAGACGCCTCCCTCGATTTTCATTCTCTCGTTAAAAGCGGGGGGGGTGGGAATTACCCTAACCAAAGCCAATCATGTGTTTCACTTTGACCGCTGGTGGAACCCCGCCGTAGAAAACCAAGCCACTGACCGCGCTTTTCGGATTGGTCAAGAGAAAAATGTCTTTGTCCATAAATTTGTGACCCTCGGCTCATTAGAAGAACGCATCGACCAAATGATTGAGGACAAACAGAAGTTAGCCGAATCCGTTGTGGGGGCGGATGAGTCCTGGCTCACGGAATTAGACAACGACACCTTCAAAGACCTAATTGCCCTGAATCGAAATGCTGTGTTGTAGAAACTAGGAAACAGGAGCAACAATCAGGGTTATTCCAGTATTCACTTAGAGGACATCACAATGGCTCAACAAAGCAAAACTTGGTGGGGACAAAAATTCATTGAAGCTCTAGAATCGTTCTGTGACCCCAACCGGTTAAAACGAGGTCGCTCCTATGCCAATTCTCGGAAAATTATTGATTTCGAGAAAAATAAAGGCGAAGTTCTAGCTCGCGTTCGGGGGTCTGTCAACCCTTATTTTGGAGTGTATAAGGAACCTCTCTATAAAACAGAGGTTAAAATTGCCCCGATTCCCAAAAAGGACTGGACTAAAATTATCCAGAAACTCTCAACTAACGCCAGTTTTGTCTCTCGGTTACTCTTGAATGAAATTCCAGAAAACATCGAGGACTGCTTTGAGGAAGCAGGATACAATTTTCTTCCCCACAGTTCCCAGGACTTCCAAACCGATTGTACCTGTCCCGATTGGTCGAATCCCTGTAAACATATTGCTGGGGTCTGTTATCGCTTAGCCGAGGAACTTGACCATGACCCATTTTTACTCTTTGAACTGCGAGGTTTGAGCCGGGAAGCCTTGCAGAAAGAACTCAAGAAAACTCCCTTGGGGAATGCCTTAGCCAGTGGTTTAGTGGAGGACACGGTTGAACCGGAACCGGTGGAGAGTTATTATACCGTTCCTCAGAGCCAAGCCGTTCCCGATTCCCTCAGTTTAAAAGAATTTTGGCTCGGGTCTAAGCGAATTCCCGAAGCTCCTCCCAGTCGAGGGGGTGCATCCGTCTCGGGAATTGTGGTTAAGAAACAGGGAGATAATCCAGAATTTTGGGATGGCGATCGCTCCTTCTTAGAAACCATGGATGACATCTATGAACGGGTCCGCACTAAGTATAAAAATGTCCTCTAAACCCGTTCCGGCTCGGTTCCAACGCAGTACGACCTGATGCGTGCCCTTAACCCATGTTTACTGAGAGACAGTCCAACCTTCCTCAGCAGCTTCTTCTAGAAGGCGTAAGTTGGCAAAAATATGAGCAATTCCTGCAATTACTCGGCGATGACTTTCCTAACCTGCGCTTAAAATACCTAGAGGGTCAATTACAACTTGTGTCTCCCAGTCGCGATCATGAACTCATCAAGCGAAACTTAGGGCGACTCTTAGAGGTCTATCTCGAAGAAATGCGAATTCCCTTCTGGGGATTGGGGTCAACTACCTTTCGCCGAGAAGCCAAGGCCCGAGGGATTGAACCTGATGAGTGTTATTGTTTTTATGAGGAAAAACCTTATCCTGATTTGGCGATCGAGGTGGTCATTACCTCCGGTGGACTCAATAGTCTCGCCATTGATGAAGGGTTGGGGGTTCCTGAAGTTTGGTTTTGGCAAGGGGGTCAATTGGTCATTTATGGTTTAGCAGAATCAGGGTATTGTCAACGGGACAACAGCCCACAACTCCCTGACTTGCCCATCTCCCAACTCATGCAACAGGCAGCCTCCTCGAATCCCCTAGAAGCCGTCCTAGCATTTCGCCAAGTTCTGCGGGGAGGCGAGTCAGGATGATGCGGTGTACTCACAAAATACGTTTAGACCAATCTTGAGAACATAGAGAACCACAACAGTAGAAATCGCCGGGTCAATGGGGAGGCCCGCCGCTGTTGTGAGGGAGACAATTAAGCCCGTCAACAAGGGCGCACTGCCAGGGTTTTTGGTGTATTTTTTAAATTGAGCCTGAAGTCCCTCATCGCCACAGAGTTCTTCTCGCAAGACCTTAATTAGGGTATCCCATAATTTGCGACCTTGGCTGAACTCCTCCGGGCCCTCAGTTTGACTCCAAAGGTCTTCGACAGTCGTTTCCACATTGCCATTATGGGCATCCAACGCCGACATAGCCTGTTGACCCGGTTCAAAGTCTGCCAAGAGGCTGTAATAGGGTTGGCGATCGCGGACGGTAAGATAGACAGACATGAGGGTTGAAACTTCCAAAACACATCTCTAGTCTAGTTCACAGACCCCGATGGCTTGCTCATAAAGCCGTCCCCTCGGCATCCATACCCCTGAGGTCACCCGCCATGACGACAGCCCCCGCCTTCCTCTCCATCTCCGACTATCTCCAAGGAGAACAACGCAGTCCCATCCGCCACGAATATCTCAACGGTGAGATTTTCGCCATGACGGGTGGAAGCGAGGAACATAATCGCATCGCCCTCAATATTGCCAGTCTTCTCAAATCCCATCTGCGAGGGAGTGGCTGCAAAACCTTCATCGCCGATATGAAAGTCCAGATTCAAGATGCGGTGAATCCCTCGGACATCTTCTACTACCCCGATGTCATGGTCACCTGCGACCCCCAAGACCAGCAGCGGTACTATAAAACTCGTCCTTGTCTGATTGTCGAGGTTCTGTCTCCCTCCACTGAAAAACTAGACCGCCGGGAAAAACGCCTCAACTATCAAACCTTAGCCAGTTTGCAGGACTATCTCCTCGTTCGCCAAGACCGGGCTGAGGTAGACCTGTATCATCGAGATGACTCGGGACTTTGGCGGCCCCAACACGTCACAGGGGGGGATTGGGTTCCCCTCAAGTCTGTGAACTTCGAGATGGCGGTGAGTGAGATTTATGATGAGGTGGTGCTAGAGGACTTGAACTAAGGTTGTTAAACTGAGGCTAGTTTAGACCCGCAAGCCTTAGCCTTATGTCGGCTTCTAATCCTGTGCAGACGCTCCCAGAACCGGTCTCAGAAACCCTCTCCAAGGAGGAAATTGATGAGATTGAGGTTCCCCCCAGTGACCTCCCTAGTGATGAACCTCCCTTGGAAAGTTCCCTGCATCTCCAACAGATTCTGCTGCTGATGTCCTGTCTCAACTGGCTCTGGAAAGACCGTCAGGACTACTTCTGTGCAGGTAACTTAACCATTTACTATAGTCCCCGTCAACTGAAATCGGAGTTGTTCCCAGGCCCCGATTTCTTTGTGGTGCGTGGAACCACGAACCAACCCCGGAAAAGTTGGGTGGTGTGGCACGAAGAGGGCAAGTATCCCGATATTATTATTGAGCTGCTCTCGGATAGTACGGCGAAAACTGACCGAGAACTCAAGAAAGAGATTTATCAGGATACCTTCAGAACTCCCGACTATTTCTGGTTTGACCCCCACAGCTTGGAATTTCAAGGCTTCCATATCCTCGATGGGGGGTATCATCCCTTGGAGGCGAATGCTCAGGGATGGTTATGGAGTCAGCAATTGGAACTGTATCTGGGGATTCATCAGGAGCGTTTGCGTTTCTTTACTCCCGAGGGGACGCTGGTTCCCACTCCTGAAGAGGCGGCCGAGACGGAGTTTCAACGCGCGGAGACGGAACGTCAACGGGCGGAAACTGAACGTCAACGAGCGGAGACGGAACATCAAACGAATGCCAAACTGATCGCGAAACTCCGAGAACTGGGGGTTGACCCCGATTCACTCTGACATAAC
>SMDP01000218.1 GCA_012911965.1 Geitlerinema sp. P-1104 | reverse complement strand
CCGGCGGCGGTGAGGCGATCGCAGGCACAGTCGAGGGTTCGGCGATCGCCATAATACTGGGCGATCGCCTCAGGTGTCAGGGGAGTTCCTTCAGACAAGAGAGAGGCCCCGCGAGGCGATCGCACAATGGCCTCGGCATAGATTTTAGATGGGAATGATTGCGTCATCCTGGCCTCTTCTGCATGAGAGTATCGTAGCCGGCTGTTAAATCATCTACGTCGGTTATATCATCGTTTGAGGCGAATGTCGCTCCCTTCTCAAGACAACAACCGGGATCTTACAGATTCCACTCCCGTCCTCTCCCGGAGGTGGGTCGGCTTGGTGCTATTGGATTGGCGCTCGGCTCCACCGCAATTTTTTTCAGTAAATATACTGATGATTGATGATTTTACAATTTGTGAAACTCAATAATTTTGCGTAATTTTTGATTAAATTATTCCGAAAAATCACTTAATTTAGCAGGCTTCAATCGTCAAAAATATCTAAAGAAAGCCTTAAAATTGCTCTGACTTGCTCATCCACAAACTTAAGTTTTAGTTTTAAGTTGCATAAACGCAATTTAGCAACTATAATGAAAATATAAAGAATATCTAAAGTGCTCAGCACATAAAATCTAGCATCAGCCAGCTATGATCTCCATCAAAATGCTCCCTACCTTGATCGCTGTTTCTTCTCAACGATCAATGACCAAAGACCTAGAACCCTAGCACGACGACAAATCTTGTGAGGAACTGAGTCAAGAGTCCCTTCCCACCGGGTTCTTATACCATTGTCTTCTGAGACAAGTTCCTGATGATGTACCTGCCCTCCCTTGACGAGATCCTCGATCAGACCCCCCTCATAGTCTCCCCCCAAACCCCTCTCTTAGAGGTGTTGGCCCAGATGAGTTGTGTGAATGCTCAGGGACAATGTAGCCCGCATCAAGCCTCCCACAGTGGCGTCTTAATCATGGAAGGCGATCGCCTGCTGGGAATCTTCACCGAGCGCGATGTTATGGGGCTTACAGCCAGAGATCACGACTTCCAAACCACCACGATCTCTGAGGTGATGACCCCGAACCCCATCACCTTGAACCGAAGTGAATTTAAAGACATTTTCGGAATCATTAGTTGCCTTCGGACTCATCACATTCGCCACCTTCCCCTCGTCGATGACTGCGGAAAACTAGAAGGGTTATTGAGTCAAGATGTCCTTCGGGAAAGTTTGCAGCCGGAGCATCTCTTACGCCTCAGAGATGTGTCCGAAGTCATGGTACGAGATATCCTGACCTTGGATGTAGAGGCGATCGCCATTGAGGCCATTGAACTGATGGCCAAACATCACACCAGTTGCATTGTCATTTGTCAACAGGGAGAATCCCCAAACGACCCTCAAAAGTACCCTGTCGGGATTTTAACCGAACGAGATATCCTCCAATATCGTCTCCTGAACTTAGACTTTAAAACGTACACTGCCCTAGAACTCTCCAGTTCTCCCCCCCTCTGTCTCAAGACTGGCCAGAGCCTCTGGCTAGGCTACCAACAGATGCAAAAACAGCGGGTGCGGCGGTTACTCGTCATCGGAAAACAGGGCGAACTCTTAGGACTGATTACCCAAAGTACCATTCTCAACGCCCTAACTCCCTTAGCCCTCTATGAAACCATCAATGTCTTACAAGAGCGCATCGGAACCCTAGAAGAAGAGAAAATTCAACTGTTGCAACAGCAAACCCAACAACTGCAAGGAGAAGTTGAGCAACAGACCCAAACCTTGCAAGAACAGGCCACCCAAGCCCAACTGTTGGCCAACTTAGCCGCGAAAATTCGCCAATCCCTCAATCTCGATCGCATCCTCAACACGATTGTCCAAGAAATCCGTCAGAGCCTGAACTGCGATCGCGTCTTCATTGCCAAACTCCAATCTCAAGCCGACCATAGCTCAGCCAAAATCGTCGCCGAATCCCTCCCCCCCGAGGACAGCTCCCGCCTCGGGCGATCGCTGTGGGAGTTCAGCAGTAGCTCCACGTTCCCACAACAGCCGCACTCAAACCCGAGCCTCGCTCCTAGCATCATCCGCTGTGATATCCGCTGTGATCCTCACCTAAAGCCAGCTCAGCGTCAACGGCTGCACCGCCTTCCCCTGGCCGCTGAAATCTCAATTCTACTCTGTGAAGGCGATCGCCCCTGGGGAATTTTATGCTTGCAACAGAGTCAGCAACCACGAACCTGGAAGCCTTGGGAAGTCGACCTCCTGCAAAATCTAGTCGTACAAATTGCCATCGCCCTACAACAAGCTCAACTCTATAAACAAGCCCAACAAGAACTCCGAGAACGTCAAGCCGCCCAAACTCGCCTCATTGAAAAAGAAAAAGAATATCGCAGCCTCGTTGAAAACGCCTCCGATCTCATCTTCCGTATGGATCGCTCCCTGCACTATCTCTACGTCAACCCCGCCTTCGAGAAACTCACCGAACAAACGGCTCAGGAGTGGATTGGCAAAACTCCCGAAGCCATGGGGATTGATCCACAAGTGATCAAACATTGGCAAAATAGCTTCAAGCAGATTCTCCTAACACACCAAGAAGTGATTATCGAGTCCCCCTTCCCCACTCTCGATGGTCCCTACTGGTTTCAAACCCGTCTGTTTCCCGAATTTAACAGCGACAGAGAAATCAAATCCTTTTTCGGCATCGCCCGAGACATAACCGCCAGGAAACACACCGAAACCCAACTCCGCCATCAAGCCAAATCCGAACAACTCATCAACCAAACCGCCCAAAAAATTCGACAGTCCCTCAACCTCGATCGCATCCTGGACACCACCGTCACCGAAATCCAGCAACTCCTCCATTGCGATCGCCTCATCGTCTATCAATTTACCGACGCCACCAGGGGCATCATTACCGCCGAAGCCACCGCCTCAGGGGTTGAAGGAATCCTTCACCGCTCATTTGAGGACAACTGCTTTGGTGACGTCTATCAAAATGTCTATCTCCAGGGCTATCACACCCTGACCAGCGACATCGAGAATCGGACTAACCTCGACCCCTGCTATCAGGCCATGTTGAGGGAGTTAAAGGTCAAAGCGAACCTGGTAGTTCCCATTCTCTTACGGGAGGAGAGGCCCGGACGCCCAGCCCCAAACACTGAACTCTGGGGACTCCTCATTGCCCACCATTGTCGCGAACCTCATCCCTGGGATGCCAACGAAATCCAACTGTTACAGGATATCGCCCTGCAACTGGCCATCGCCATCCAACAAGCCCAACTCTACCAACAAGTTCAATCCCAACTGCAAGAGCGATGTAAAGCCGAAACCGCCCTACGGGAACTCAACGAAGACTTAGAATCCCGAGTGCAGCAACGCACCCAAGAACTGGCCCAACGCGATCGCTATCTCAGCGGCATCGTCGAAATTCAACGACATCTCATCGCGACCTCTATCCCTGACTATGACACCATTCTTGCCATTCTTGGACGCATCGCCACCGCCAGTCGCGTCTATATCTTCCATACCCATGCTCCAGAACAGGGGACACTCCGAGTCAGTCAAGTCGCCGAATGGTGTGCCGAAGGGGTGATCTCCCATCTTGATGATCCCAACTTACAAAATTTTCCCCTCGAAACCACCCCAACTATTTTGAGCTGCTTTCAAGCCGGTCAGTGTTATAGCGGGAATGTTGCCGACCTCTCCTATCCTGAACGCTCCATTCTGGACTCCCAAGGGATCTTATCCATCGCTCTTGTGCCAATTTGTCTGAACCGCAACACCCATTTATTCGGCTTTATTGGCTTTGATCGCTGCGATCGCACTTGTCCCTGGAGTGACCTAGAAATCACCCTCCTACAATCCGTCTCCCGTTCCATCGCTCTGGCCAAAGAGCGACAGGATATGGAAACGGCCTTACGGAACAGTCGAGAGCAACTACAGAGTCTGCTAGAAAGTCTCAGAGAAATCATCTTTCAGGTTGACGAAAATGGCACTTGGATCTTTCTCAATGCTGCCTGGGAAACCATTACTGGATTTTCCGTAGCCGAGAGTCTTGGTCAACCCTTTTGGACGTATATTCATCCCAAAAGTCGTTCTACTATTCACAAAAAATTCAGAAAACTTAGACAAAAAAAAGAGACAGAATGGGGCAATAAACGACTTAAAACTGAACTTCAATTTCACAAGAAAAATGGAGAAGTTTGCTGGCTAGAAATTGATGTCATTGCCATGGAAAATTCTCAAAGCACCTTTATCGGTCTCTCCGGGATTCTCAACGACATTACCGAGCGAAAACTGGCCCAAGCTGAGCGAGACCATAGCCAACAACGACTGGAAATGGCTCTCGATGCCGTCAAACATGGCGTGTGGGAATGGGATGTCAACAACAACCACTGCTTTTTTAGCCGTCGCTACTACACCATGCTTGGCTATCAACCCGATGACTTTAGCGGCTCTTTTGACACCTGGAAATCTCTCACCCATCCCGACGACTTAGAGAGGGTTTTACCTATCATTCGAGAAGCCATCAGCACCAATACTCCCTTTGCTGTTGAGTTCCGCATGAAACGTCAGTCAGGTGACTGGTGTTGGATTCAGAGTATGGGAAGTCCTTATCACTATCGAGGAGCGAGTGAAGATCAGACCATCTCGAATGTCTTTGTGGGAACTCATGTCGATATTACCGAGCGAAAAGACTCAGAAGCTGAACTCAAACAGAATCTTAAAGAAAAAGAAATCTTACTGAAAGAAATTCACCATCGGGTCAAAAACAACCTCTTAGTTGTCGCCTCTCTCTTAGAATTTCAGTCCGACTATAGCGATAATACAGAAATCCATCGGGCCTTGCAAGACAGCCAAAACCGTGTCTTATCTATGTCCCTGATTCACGAACGTCTCTATCAATCCACTGACCTCTCTCATATTGAATTTCGGGATTACCTAGAAACTCTCATCGAACAGCTTTTTGCATCCTATAACATAGATAGCCACAAAATCACCTATACCATTCACTCCGAGCCAATTCGGCTCAACATTGAAACCGCTCATCCCTGTGGACTTATTATTAACGAAATCATCTCAAATGTCTTAAAACACGCCTTCCCCGATGCTAGAACAGGAACTGTTGAAATCTTAGTTAACCAAGAGCCAACCGGACTCATTCATCTCCGAATTAAAGATAACGGCATCGGGATTCCTGAACACATTGATCTATTCAAAACTGACTCTCTCGGAATGGAACTGATTGTCATGCTCGTGGAGCAAATTCGAGGTGAAATCCACCTTAATCGTCAACAGGGAACTGAATTTCATATGACATTTTCTGAGTTACAATATAAACGGAGAGTCTAATACCATGACAATCACCATTTTTTTAGTTGAAGATGAAATCATTTTAGCCCGCAGCCTATCCCGTAAACTCAAGCAATTGGGATACCAGGTGATCGGAACCGCGACGTCAGGCGAGGATGCGATTGAAAAAATCCTCGAACATCCCCCAGATATTATCCTCATGGATATTGTCATTCAAGGGGAAATGGATGGCATTCAAACCACCCAAAAACTGCTGAAGTCCATTGATATCCCTGTAATTTATCTGACCGCCTATGCCGACGATGAAACCCTCGATCGCGCCGAAGCGTCTGGCTCCTATGGCTATCTTCTAAAACCTCCTAAAGAGCGTGAAATTCATGCCACCTTGAAAATGGTATTAAATAAACATAAAAATGCAGAATCCCTAAAAAAAATCATCCAAGAATCCCAAAATAGCCTCGACGAAAAATCTCAATATCTCTCCATGACCTCTCATGATTTGCGGAACCCATTAACCGCCATTCAGATGTCATCAGATATGCTGAAAATCTTTGACGAGAGTTGGGATCGTCAACGAAAATTAAAATATTTTGAGCGAATTCAGCGGGCCATTACCAGCATAAACGGTATGCTCGATGAAGTCTCCTTGGTTTCCAGAGCTGAATCCGGTCAATTGCCCTTCTTACCCCAGCCTCTGGACGTGGTTGCCTTTATTCAAGAAATAATCGTTGAGTTTGAGCCATTATCAGAAAATAAACATCAGTTGCAGTTCCAGTATGAGCCAATTTCTGAGACCCCAGTCTTGGATAAAATTCTCTTACGTCATATCTTAGCCAACCTCCTAATCAATGCCATAAAATACTCCCCCGAAGGTGGCGTCATCACCCTGACACTACAACCCACTTCCGAGGGAATCGAGGTGCAAGTTGCAGATCATGGTCTTGGCATCCCTAAAGCCGATCTCCCTCATCTTTTCGATCGCCACCAACGAGCCTCCAATGTCTCCCGCATTGCCGGAACTGGTTTAGGACTCTATGTCAGTCAAAAAGCCGTGGAACGCCATGGTGGAACCATCAGCGTTGAGAGTCAAGTTGGGGAAGGAAGCACCTTTAGCGTCAAACTTCCCAGTTGTACCTGTCTCGACAGCTCCCCGCTGCTTCAGGAATCCTAGGGAAACCTGAGAGCCGAGATGAAGCTACCGCAACGAGTCAAGACATCACCCTAAAACTAGGACAAGCGAGCCTTAATCTGAGGGTGGCGTTCCACTCCTTCAAAGCTATAGCGGACTGGCATTCATGTTTACAGCTGTGGTCCAAAGTGACTAAGGTTCCCAACAAGTTACCAAAGGGAATTTACCGAGGAGGTTGGCCAGCAGGTTATTGGTAACCAGCCAATGGCAAATTCCTGAGCGGTGATGGAGGCTTCTAGGCGTTGTGCATCGGCTTGTAGGGTTTCCGCCAGCATTTGTGCTATTTCATAGAGCCTGGGGAAATGAGTGGTGGCATCTTCGAGGAAGGCGATCGCCTCATCGGTGTCTCCCTCATCCATAAACCGTTATTGACAAAACAGTACGGTTCACCTTGGTCATAGCACGTTTTTTCGGGAACTGCCATTGC
>SMDP01000217.1:5548-6929 GCA_012911965.1 Geitlerinema sp. P-1104 | reverse complement strand
CAACGGCAACAGTATGAACGTGCGAATATTTCCTATCAAGCGGCCTTAGCCCTAGAGCCAAATTCGCCGGAAATTTATAACGGTTTGGGTGAGTTGTTATTTGCGATGGGCTATTTAGACCGGGCTGTGGCCGCTTGGCGACAGGCGATCGCCCTCGATCCCGGCTACGGAGAAGCCCTCACCAACTTAGGAAATGCTCTCGGGAGTGGCCGTCGTCTTCCTTAATCACAAAAATTGATGATGTTCCCTCAACTGCATCACTATTTTCTGTAAACTCCGGTTCTTCACTGGAGTTTAGGAAATAAAGGGATGACATGAAGCAAAAAAAAAAACCTTTTTGAGTAAACTTTCTTGAAGAACTCCTGACCAATCCAAAATCCCTGGCTAGGATTGTGGGTGAACACTGTCACACAATCGACTGGCAGGAGAGTAATGGATGTCACATTAATTAAAGAGTTTGAAGGTTGTGAGCTAAAAGCTTACAGGGATGTGGTTGGAGTTTGGACAATTGGCTATGGCTGCACGTTTTACCTAGATGGATCTAAGGTCAAACAGGGAGATAAACTCAACAGTGAAGCCGAAGCCGAACAATTACTGCTCCATGTTATTCAACAGGATTTCTTACCAATTCTGTGCCGGATTCCCACCTGGGATCAGATGAATCCCAATCAGCAAGCCGCCGTTTTATCCTTTGCGTATAACTTGGGAGCGCGTTTTTTTGCGAACCCTGGATTTGAGTCTATCACTCGACTCTTAAACAATCCCGAGCAATGGACCAATACCGCCGAAGTTCAGCGCGTGTTTGGCTTGTATGTTAAAGCCGGAGGACAAACCTTTCCCGGTTTAGTTAGGAGGCGGAAAGCGGAAGTGGCCTTATTTACGAAGGGGTCAGCTCACGCCAGACCCATGATGACCAGCTCTCAAGTATCAACCGCTCAACGGATTACAGCCTTGGTGGATACCTGGTTTAAGAAAGATTGGTCGAAACAAGCCAGTGAATTAGATGATACAGAACGGGCCTTTATTCCCAGAGGAAAGTCCTATCCCATTCAGGGATTTTGTGAATCGAGTTTAGAAACAGAAATGGGGGGTCATGCTCTAGTTCAACTCGACCATAATGCCGGCGAATGGTATTTATTTGTTGAACATTGGCAACTTCCCTGGGCACAATCCTTTCAGATGTCCACTCAGAAATTGCCAGAGTGGAACCAGGTCAATTGGAAAGATTGGTCATCCCCCGTCAGTCGCTATTTCAATGTGGGAGAAGTAACACGACAGGATTGGGAGCGCATTCCCACCGATGCGACCTATCAGCAAAATATCATCAAAATTGCTCGTTGTTTAGATGAGGTTCGCCAATGGTGGGGGTCTCCTTTATACG
>SMDP01000217.1:3008-4381 GCA_012911965.1 Geitlerinema sp. P-1104 | reverse complement strand
ACATCAGCGGTACTAAATTCCGGCAAAAAGTAGGGGCCAGGCGTTGCAGCCAGAGCCGCTTCTACCTCCTGAACCACCTCGATAAACTGTTCACGGGCGTTACGGTCTTGACGTTCCGAGAGACTGGGGCGACAGAGCCACATACACCAGGCGCGAAATAGCACTCGTTCCAATTGTCGTAGGGGTAAAACCTGGCGATCGCGCATCGAAAACTCTAGCGGGCCAAATTCCTCTTCTAAGGCGAGTAAAATATCATCACTTTCCGTAATCAACTGACCCTTAAGTTCCACCGCTGGCAACATCCCTGAGGGAACTTTCTGCTTATACCAACGTTCTTTTTGGCCATAACAGAACATGGTCACTTTTTCGATGCGGTAGGGGATTTGTTTCTCTTCCAACCACAACCAAACTTTTTGACAATAGGGACACCAAGCATGATGATCCCGATAGAGGGTGACCTGAACCGCCGCTTCATCCTGGCCAAACAGTCGTAGTCGGGCCTGGGGGTTCGTGGGTCCGTTCACCAAATCGGGGGGAGTATCGGTGAAGTTTTCCAGTTCTGACCAGCTTAAGGGAGATGTGGACATCGGGAGTTCAGGCGCTTTTTTGGGCTAATCCTAACTTTAACACCTCTTTTACATCCCCGTCTAAGAGGGCATCGACGGCCAGCCACAAGCCGGGAAAGACCTGGCTACGAAGGATTCCCTGGTCATCGGCGGCTAAAGGTTGGTAGGTTCCCTCATGCCAACGAAACCAATCGAGACAGCGGTCATCAACTTGCCAGACGAGATCGGCTAGTTGTACGCCGGGGACTTCGATAGAATAACTCCATAGCCAGCCGATGATTTGAGCATAGGAGACCGCGTGACTGGCTCGTACTGGGGAACCTATATAGACAATTCTTTCGATGAGTTCAGCTTTTTTGAGCTTCGGCATGGCCTCGTAACGACGCTCGAACTCTTGGCGTGTCAGGCGATCGCCATTTTCAAGGGGTAAAATGGTCGGCTGAGTGTACATCAGGCCCTCCCGGTTTTTAGCAACTTTTTTCATCCTAACTTTATAGGACGTCGTCGCGAGAGATGACGGGAGGCAGAGCCTCCCCCTACACGTGACGAGGCTGGAGCCTCATCACGAGATATTATTAAGACTCATAACGGATTCCGGCGGCTTCTAGGCGATCTAATGCCGTCTGGAGGCGATCGCACTCTGCAATCAAACTAACGCGCACATAGCCCTCACCGCCTTTCCCAAACGCATTCCCCGGCGTAACTACCACCCCCGTCTGTTGCAACACCGTTAGGGCAAAATCCGTTGACCCCATCCCAGGGGGACATTCCACCCATAAATACATGGTGGCTAAGGGTTTGCGGACC
>SMDP01000217.1:0-2841 GCA_012911965.1 Geitlerinema sp. P-1104 | reverse complement strand
TTGAATCACATGGCGGTTCCCCACCACAAAGCCCACGCGCCAACCCGCCATATTATAGGTCTTCGAGAGGGTGTGGAACTCCACGCCAATCTCCTTGGCCCCCTCAATCTCCAATAAACTCGTTGGCTGATAGCCGTCAAACGCTAACTCGGCGTAACACAAGTCATGAACCAACAAAATTGAGTGACGGCGGGCAAAGGCCACAATCTCCTCAAAAAACTCCCTCGGTGCCGTTGCCCCTGTGGGATTATTGGGATAGTTGAAATAGAGCATCTTGGCTGAGTCCGCCACCTCGTCAGGAATCTGACTCAAATCAATCAGCCAGTCGTTCTCCGCCGAGAGGGGAATCGAATGCACCTTAGCCCCCGCAATCAACGGCCCGCGAAAATGGGCCGGGTAAGCGGGACTGGGAACTAAGACTAAATCGCCGGGATTGAGATAGGCTAACGCCAAATGGGATAATCCCTCTTTCGATCCCAATAGGGGCAACGCCTCCCCATCCGGATCGAGTTTGACGCTATAGCGGCGGTAATACCAGTCAGTGATGGTTTGGCGGAAACTGCCGGTTCCTTCAAAGGGCGGATAGCCGTGATTGGCTGGATTTTGCAGGGCTTTGATGGCTGAGTCAATCACCGGTTGGGGGGTGGCCCCGTCGGGGTTGCCCATCCCCAAATCAATCAAATCCAAACCCTGTTCTCGCGCACGGGCTTTCAACTCATCGAGACGCGCAAAAACATAGGGGGGTAATGCTTGCACCCGCTCCGCAGGGCTAATCCAATCCAGTACCATTGAGTTCGAGGGAGGAAGACACAGACCTTTTACTCTATCAGGTTTTAGGAGTTATGGCTGACCACTGAAGCGTCAGTGGTGACCCCCAGAGAATAGCCGACGGTGGTGGACACCATGGCCGCCATCACTTGGGCGGGTTCGACGGGGAAGGGCAGATGATGAATGTCGGAGTTGGGACCACAGGCAAATTCGGCGGCTTGTTGGAGTTGGCCCAGGGAAATCTCCCCTAAGCCTAAATCCGCCAGGGTTTGGGGGAGACCAATCTCTCGGTAAAAGGTCAACAATTGCTGACGGGCGGTGGCGGCGAGTTGGTTATGTTGGACAATTTCTTCGAGTCGCAGTTGAACGAGAATGCCATAGGCGACTTTTTCACCGTGAATGGTATGGTGGCAGTCGCTCAGATGGGTGAGGGCGTTGTGGACAGCATGGGCGGCGACGGTGCGACATTGGGCGCCGCCTAAGCCACCGATGACTCCGGCCAGGAGAACGCTGGCATCGACGACTTCCCGCCAGACGGGGCTACCGGGTTCGGCGAGGGCGGCGGCGGATTTTTGCAGGAGTAAGTCCCGTAAGACGCGGGCCTGTTGTACGGCGGCGACGATGAGGGTTTGGTCGGAACTGCCGCTACTGACGGAGGCTTCGTACCATTTGGCGAGGGCATCGCCAATGCCGGCGACGAGGGTGCGTCGGGGGGCGGTGCGAATCAGGGCGTAGTCGAGGACGAGGAGGTTGGGGCAGACGGGAAGGGGGACATCGTAGCGAAAGGCCCCGTCGGGGGTGTAGACGTTGGAGAGGGCTGTCCAGGCGGCACAGGTGGCGGCTGAGGTGGGAATGGTGACGACGGGAACTTGGCAGCGATAGGCGAGAAGTTTGGCGGTGTCGAGGGCTTTACCGCCGCCAATGCCAATCACGACATCGGCTTGATGTTGGTGGAGGGCGCTTTTGAGGCGATCGAGGTCGGCTTCGTCGCAGTCGCGACCGTAGGAGTGGGTCGATGGGGTAAGCTGGTTTTGAGTGAGGTGGGGTTGGATCTGGTCTTTGGCGAGATCTAGGGTGCGATCGCCGGCCACTAAGAACGGCCGCTGTCCCAGTTGGGCGATGCGTTGGGCGGCTTCGGGCAGGATGTTCTCGCCCCGCAAGGTTTGGGCAGGGGCAACGTTGAGGGTGATGGAAGGGCTGGCGGTTTGAGTGAGTGAGTCCGACATTCGGTTAGGGGTTACGGGTAAACTGGGTTGGGTTGATGTCTTAGATGAGTCTTCGATTAGATTGTATCTAGGGGTGGGGGGGATGTCTAAGGGTTTTGGGGAAATTACAACAGGTTTAACAGTTTGTCAAGGGATTGCCGTCGCAAATTTTATGATTCTGCTTCTATGAGTTTAGATCAGCAAATTCAAACTCTGATTGACAATGCGCCTCAGGATGGTTCGACGCCGGGGGCGATCGCCGCGATCGCCCCGGTTCTCAAGGCCTTCTCGCAGCGCCTCCGTCATCAGCACTACTATATTTTACAAACTCCCGATAGCAATTGGTTGATGACGACGTTAAGTAATCGTCTCAATGTAGATTTAGAAAAATCCGTGATCTACGGGTTTCCCAGTTTCGAGGATGCGAAAGCCAGTGAACCCCAAAGCAACGCCCCGCAGTTGCTGGCGGTGTCGCTTCCGGTTACCCATATTTTATTTCAGTTACTGGCATTAGAACGGGTGGAGAGTCTGATTCTCTTTGAAACTCCGGGAGAGCGAGACATGGGGGTAGAAGTGAAACGTCAGGATCTTCAAAAGGCGATCGCCCTGCAATTGCAACAGTATCGCTCTGCACCGCCATCGAATTTAGCCTAATTGAGTGTTGTCCTTCTGGTGAGCAAGTTTATCGCTTACCTGGCGATTGTGTTTTCCAGTTCATAACCTGATGCCAACCCCAAAATCAATTCGGACTCCTCTACGATATCCTGGCGGTAAATCTAAGGCAATTCGTCAGATTTTTGCCAAGTTTCCCAGCTCCTTTAATGCGTATCGAGAGCCATTTGTTGGCGGAGGTTCCGTATTTATTGAA
>SMDP01000216.1 GCA_012911965.1 Geitlerinema sp. P-1104 | reverse complement strand
CTGACGGTGGCCTACGGGATTCCGGGTATCCTAGGAAAGATTATGGATAACCTGTTTGTCGGGCGCGTGGTGGAATCGACCATTCAGGCGGATATGGATCGCTTTCGCGAGTATGCCATCCGCCGTCAGCAGCGACAACCCCAGGACGCTTAAGTTACCGATCCCATGCTACATCTGACGAATCTCAGTTATCATCCTCCCGCCAGTCCGACGAAAATTCTCAAATCCCTTAATTTAGAGTTATCACCGCAGCAATTGGGATTGATTGTCGGGCCGAGTGGTTCGGGGAAAACCACCTTGTTGGAGATTTTGGCGGGATTAGCTGAACCCACGTCGGGCCAGGTGAAATGGCGCGATCGCGAACTCCTCCCGGAACAATTACGCCAACTGGTGGGGTTGGTGTTTCAGTTCCCCGAACGGCATTTTTGCGGCGGAACCATCCTCGAAGAATTGCGCCTGGGTCATCCTGAAATTGGCTCAGAACAGGTCAAACAGGCCCTAGAATCCGTGGGATTGGGCCATCTGTCCCTCTATGGTGCGCCTCATGATCTCAGTGGTGGCCAGCAGCGACGGCTGGCTTTGGCGGTACAGTTGATTCGTCAACCGCAAGTGTTGCTGTTGGATGAACCGACGGCGGGGTTAGATTGGTCGATGCGTCGTCAACTGGCGAATTTGCTCAAGCAACTGAAGCAGGATTGGAGTTTGTTGGTGGTGACTCACGATGCGGGGGAACTTTTGGACATTGCTGATTCCTGTTGGACGATTCATGACGGAACGGTGACCCCAGTGGAGACCCCCTCGGGGGAACAAACCCCTTCGGCTACGTTACGTTAAGCCTGGCGACCCCTCCTACATCATGATTTCCTAGCCAGGCAGTCATGAATCTTGTGTTTTTATTAAAAAAACTGAATTTTTACATCTTTTGACGGCTTTATGGTTTCAGCGAGATTAGGCTGGAGATATTAGAGCCAAACAGGTTAAAGGACGTAGAACAATGTTCGGAAAAACAATCCTTTTAGGGACGTTACTGAGTTTAGGACTCTCCGCCACGCCGGCGATCGCTCAACGGTTATCCTGTGTACGAGTCCGCGATCCTGATGGCTGGGTTAATGTCCGAAATGTCTCAACGGGAGAAGTGGTGGGGCGTTTGTATAACGAGACCTATTTTGTTCATCGAGGTGTCAACCGGGATGGGTATGCCGTTATGGTTTCTTCGCCTAATTTGATGGTTCATAATAGTCGTTTAGAGCTGTCGCCGTATCGTTATTGTACGTTTGAGATTGTCCGAGATCCTGATGGTTGGTCCAATGTTCGCTCCTCCCCAGGTGGAGAGGTCATTGAACGGGTGAATGCTGGCACACGAGTTTTACTGGTTGGCAGGAACGGAGATTGGCTGCAAATCATTACCCCGAATGGCAGGTTTGGTTATATCCATAACTCTCGACTAAGGGGGACAAGTCCTTGGCAGTGAAGGGTAGGGTGTGTGGCGGCTCAAATCCATTTTGGACTTAGAGGACAAATGGACAAATGCCGCCACGCACCGCTCGGGGGGTTTGTCATCCGGGGATGGTGCGTTCCTAGAAATCCGGGGACTGAAGCAGGATTGAAGTGCGATCGCAACCAGCGGGATGGGTGGTGAGTATAATGCTTTAATTAGTATTGAGTCTCTAGACGTCATGGAAGGAGATTTGCCACGACGTGCTGAAAAAATGGTACTTGAGTGGGCAAGATTGTACCAGAAAGAACTGCTCCAAATTTGGCAAAGCCAAGAATTTATAAAATTGCCACCTTTAACTTAATTCAAATAGCTTTATGACACCACCTAAAATTGATTCCGCTAAAGCAATTGAAAATTATCAAATTTTAATTAGGTTTGATAGTGGAGACACGCGAAAATATGATGTCTCTAGGTTGTTAGATAATCCCATGTTTTCTCTATTAAAAAATCCTGTATTTTTTAGGAACTTTCGAATTGAGCCTGGAGGATATGCTCTAGTGTGGAATGAAGATATCGACATTAGTGAATACGAACTGTGGCATAATGGAACCTCCGTCGCCGATGAAGATAGTTCCTACAAATCCAGAGATGGTGCGTTCCGGCAAGTTGGGAGAGAGTCGCCTCAATCCGACAGTGGAGCGATGCCGGAACACACCCTACCGTTGTCGGATTGATGCCATTGCTCAGGGTTATTTTATTTACGCATCGGTTCCCACAACGTTCAGTCGAGCTTCTTTAAGATTGGCATCTTTCAAGTTCGCATCTTTCAAGTTTGCACCCTTCAAATTAGAGTGTTCCAAATTGGCATGACTCAAATCGGCATGACTTAAATCTGCATGGCTGAGATTGGCATGACTCAAATCGGCGTGACTTAAATCTGCATGGCTGAGATTAGTTTCTTGAAAATTAGCATGACGCAGGTCTAATCCTTTCAGATTAGTACCACTCAGGTTAGCTCCTGCAAAGTCTTGAGATAAGTTTAAACCTGCTATTTCGGCTAACTCATGCAGATTCTCAGTATCTGCTCCAAGGACTTGTTGAATCACATCTTCTAAATTGTCGAGAGATGGGTCATTATTCATAGCGAATTTCCTGGTCACTGATAAATCCCGAGATGGTGCGTTCCGGCAAGTTGGGAGAGAGTCCCCTCAATCCGATAGTGAAATGATGCCGGAACGCACCCTACCGTTGTCTGATTGATGCCGCCGCTGGGGGGGTTGTCAACGGTCCGCCTATAATAATAAGGACTCTGCCATTCCCCCAGGAGACGGTGATGGATGTGCTGGCCTCGACTCAAACACGATTGGTAACCGCTACAGCCGTTTTGGTGGGGGGGACAGTGTGCGGTGGACCCCTGGGAGCCATCGCCGCCTCGGTGGCTGGGGGCGTTGTCGCTAATGATATGGTTCCCCAACACCTCAGCCATATTGCGGTTCGCCTGCGAGGCAGTCAAGATAAATTAGGCAACCATGACTTAACTCAGGCAACCGGATTCGCCATCGCCCTGATTATTAAAAGCATCGCTGAAGCCGGAACTTATCCTCACTCCAGCAAAAAACTAGCAGCCCTCGCTAAATATACCCTCAAAGCCTGGCAGGAGGTCGCCCAAGCCTTGAAAGAGGGGGAAAAGGTTGATTTTGACCCAATCCAAGAAACTGAGCTTACAGGGCTATTTCGAGGGGGTACGAGGGACTATGTGGGTCAAACGGTGTTGAGGCTGGAGGATTGGCGGACTTTACTGAAACATTGGCTCTGTCCGGGGGCTAGGGTTCAATTGCCCGAAAATGTCGTCCAGGAAGTGGCGGCCCAGTTGCGGGAGAAGTTTGCGTTTGCCTTACGGGAGGTGTTGAAAGGGGATTTTGCAGAGGGGGGACGAGCTTTTGCTGGCTTGACGCTCTCCCTACTGGGGGAAATGCAGGGGATTTTACAGGAGTTGCTGAAGACCCGTTCCCAAACCCAAGGACCGGACTTACAGGAAGAATTGGCGGCGGTGACGCAACTGCGAGAGGCGTTAGAGGCAGATTCGCAACGGTTCCAGGTGTTGGGGAACCAGATTCGCTCAGGCTTCGAGGAGGTGTTGCAGGAGTTGACACTGACTCGGGAGACTCTGGAACGGATGCGGGTTGAGTTGCAGCAGGAATTAGGGAGTTTGCAGGAAAGGCTTAGAGAGGGATTTGGCAACCTCAGCCAACAGAATCAACAGTTACAAGAGACCGTTGAAACGGGCTTCGAGGAGGGATTTGGCAATCTCAGCCAACAGACTCAACAGGTACAAGAGAGCGTCGAAGCCGGATTTGAGAGGGTTGTGGCGTTCTTGGAGCGGGACACATCGGGGATTCAAGCTATTTCCTTCATCTTGGACACCAACCCCCCGAAGGTCACCAATTGGCAGGGACGGGAGGAGGAATTGAGCCGAGTGAACGGTTGGCTGAAGGATGAGAATACGAAATTGGGGGTGATTGTGGGATTACCGGGGATGGGGAAATCCACCCTGGCGGCGAAGGTGTTTCGGGAACGGACCGATTTTGAGGGGAATTTGTGGCTGGACTTGGGACAGCGTCCGAGTTATTCCATTGTCGCTCGCGGGATATTGCAGCAGTTGGGCAAACTCTCCCCCCAGGAGTTGCAAGAAATCCCAGAGACTCGTTTAACTGAGGTCTTGATTCATTGTCTGCAAGGGCGACGCTTTTTACTGGTGTTGGATAATTTGGAGTCGGTGTTGCAAGATGAGGGCTATCGAGACTTTTTGCAGCGGTGGCTGGGGGCCTGTCACCAGACGGAAATTCTCGTCACGACTCAAGTGGCGCCGCCGTTGGTGCAGGAGAACCCCACGGAATTAGCCCTAGCGGGACTCTCGCTGACGGAGGGAGCGAAGCTGTTGCGGGAGTTGGCGGTAGGGGGAACAGAGGCGGACTTGCAGGAGTTTGTCGAACAGGTGAATGGACATCCTCTGACGCTGAAACTGGTGGCGGGGTTGCTGCATGAGGAATTTGGGGATGAGGCGACAATTGGGCAATTGGCGGAGTTGGGACTTGCTGATGTGGGGATGTTGATGTCGCGGTTAAGGGGAGTCCACCGTCAGGAGGTGGTGCAGTTGTTGGCGGTGTTGGATGCGAGTTTTAATCGCTTGTCGGAGAAATGGCGGCGGCTGTTGTTGTCGTTGGTGGTGTTGCGTCAGGCGTTTGATGGGACTTGGGCCAGTGCCATGATGGGGGAGACGGTGGCCCCGAAGGAGTTGCGGCGGTTGGCGAAACGGGGGTTTTTGCTGGCGGAGGCCCAGGGGTATCGGTTCCTCCCTTTGATTGAGGAGTATCTCAAGTTTCGCGCGGGGGATTTGCGGGAGGCCCATTTACGGGCGATTGAGTTTTATGAGAGTCGCGTTACGTCTCGCGCGGAGTGGGAAACCCTGGAGGATGTGCAGGACTATTTGGAGGTGTTTTATCATCGCTGTGAGTTGGGAGAGTATGAGGCGGCGTTTGATGTCCTTCGGGATGGGGATGATGTCAATGAGTTCCTCTGTTTACGGGGTCATAATCAACTCCTGGCAGACCTCTACCAGCAATTAGTCAAACATCTCCCCTGTCGAGAAGATAGGCGGTATACTGCCTCTTTAATCTCGTTAGGCAAGGCTTACTATTCCCTACGAAGCTACCAAGAGGCGATCGCCGTTTTCGAACAATCCCTAAACATCGCACGGGACATCGGCGACCGACGGGGTGAAGCCAATTCTTTAATCGGTTTAGGCAATGTTTACAATGCCCTAGGAAGCTACCAAGAGGCGATGGGCTTTCTCCAACAATCTCTAGAAATCGCACGGGACCTTGAAGACCGAGGGGGTGAAGCCAGTTCTTTAGGCAATTTAGGCAGTGCTTACAAGTCCCTAGGACGCTACCAAGAGGCGATCGCCTTTCACGAACAATCTCTAGAAATCAAACGGGACCTTGAAGACCGACAGGGTGAAGCCAATTCTTTAAACAATTTAGGCAATGCTTACAAGTCCCTAAGACGCTACCAAGAGGCGATCGCCTTTCACGAAAAGTCTCTGGAGATCAAACGGGAAATCGGCGACCGACAGGGTGAAGCCAATTCTTTAAAAAATTTAGGCAATGCTTACAAGTCCCTAAGACGCTACCAAGAGGCGATCGCCTTTCACGAAAAGTCTCTGGAGATCAAACGGGAAATCGGCGACCGACAGGGTGAAGCCTATTCTTTAATCAATTTAGGCAATGCTTACAATGCCCTAAAACGCTACCCAGAGGCGATCGCCTTTCTCGAACAATCTCTAGAAATCAAACGGGACATCGGCAACCGACAGGGTGAAGCCACTTCTTTAAACAATTTAGGCAATGCTTACAATTCCCTAGGACGCTACCCAGAGGCGATCGCCTTTCTCGAACAATCTCTGGAAATCCAACGGGACATCGGCGACCGACAGGGTGAAGCCAGTTCTTTGGGCAGTTTAGGCAGTGCTTACTATTCCCTAGGACGCTACCCAGAGGCGATCGCCTTTCACGAACAATCTCTGGACATCGCACGGGACATCGGCAACCGACAGGGTCAAGCCAATTCTTTAGGCAATTTAGGCAATGTTTACTATTCCCTAGGACGCTACCCAGAGGCGATCGCCTTTCACGAACAATCTCTGGAAATCAAACGGGACATCGGCAACCGACAGGGTGAAGCTAATTCTTTAATCAATTTAGGCAATGCTTACAATGCCCTAAAACGCTACCCAGAGGCGATCGCCTTTCACGAACAATCTCTGGACATCGCACGGGACATCGGCAACCGACAGGGTCAAGCCACTTCTTTAATGAATTTAGGCAATGCTTACAATTCCCTAGGACGCTACCCAGAGGCGATCGCCTTTTACGAACAATCTCTGGAAATCCAACGGGACATTGGTGACAAACGGGGTGAAGCCGACACACTCACGAATTTAGCTAACTCGTATCAAAAAGTAGGCAGAGTCCAAGAGGGGTTTGCCGCCGGACAGCAAGCCACAGCCATTTATCAAGACTTGAACTTACCCCTTGATGCCTACCCAATTCCCAATTGGCTGAAAAAACTGGTTAAATTCGCCCAACGGGGTAAATTTCATCTAATTCTATGTTGTCTCGGCGGTCTCGTTGCCTTCCCCTTGGCAGTGGTTTGGTTAATTTCGCTCATCCTCTATCGCCTCATCCGTCGGCGGTTCACCCCTCGCTCATGACTATTCCCGCGTAATATAGCAAGCGAAGGGTCGCTTAGGACAATCCTTGCCGGAAAAGGGCAACCACAAGGGATTGCCCCTACGTGGTTTCTGTCCTATCCATCCCTGCTATTGCTATACCATGTTCCCACAGGGCGACCACAAGACCACAGGGGACGCTTCACTGAGCCTCGCCTCGATGTTACGATAGGGAGATCATCACGATCGCGTCACCTCATTCCTCGCTCGTCTAGTCTGGCTATGAAACTTCT
>SMDP01000215.1 GCA_012911965.1 Geitlerinema sp. P-1104 | reverse complement strand
CGGATTTCTGGGCGACCACAAGGGTACGCCCCTACCGGATTTCTGGGCGACCACAAGGGTACGCCCCTACCGGATTTTTACTTGCCTTTTCCCCCTACTGCCTACTGCCTATTGCCTATTGCCTTCTCCCCCTACTGCCTTCTTCCCTCCCCTTACCCTTGTTCTCTTCTGTTTTAAGCTATGTCTCCTCGCGAATCCACCTCCCCAGCCACAGCCAACCTCTCGGCCCCCATTGCTAAAAGCTTAGAAGAACAACTCAAAGCGATTCGTCAGCAGGCGGCCAAGATTACCCAACCGCTACAACAGGCCAGCAGCTTAGAGGCGGCCTGTCAGGAGGTTGTGGTACAACTTCAGCAGGTCTTTGAGTGCGATCGCGCCCTCATTTACCGCTTATGCGATCGCAGTATTGATGCCTTTATCGACCAATTCCAAAATCCTCTTTCTGGATTAGCTATTAATGGTGGGGGGAATGGAGTAAATCGTCCTAACTCAAATGGCGGTATTGAGGTAGGACTTCCCCTGACTGGGTCTAATGGAGCCAATCTTACCGGAACTGTTGTTGCCGAAGCAGTCGGTCGAGGTTGGACACCAGCCTTGGGCGATCGCCTGCACATTGCCGCCTTTGGCTTTGAAACCCTAGACGACTATCAAAACCTAGGGTTTATCTCCATTGCCGACCAATCTCGCACCAATCTAACCCCACACCAGCAACAAATCCTCAACCGCTATCAAGTGCAAGCGGCCCTGACGATTCCCCTCAAACTCGGTCAAAAACTCTGGGGGGTTTTGTCGGTACAGCATTGTCGTAACCCTTACCCCTGGTCAGAACGGGAAATCGCCATTTTACGACAAGTGGCCACGGAGTTAATCAGTTTCCAGCAGAGTCTCAACGGTCATAGCACCTCCATGCTGGACCCCAAACCGCATCAAGTCGAGGATGTCCTCGAACGGTTGCGGAACTCCTTTGACCGAGTTCAGGACCGCGATCGCAGCGTAGCGCGGGTGATTGAGCGGATTCGTCAATCCCTGAATATCGATATCATCTTCCGCACCACCACCAAAGAAGTCCGGTTACTGCTGAAATGCGATCGCGTCGCCGTCTATCAATTCAACCCCGACTTTAGCGGTCAATTTGTAGCCGAGTCCGTCACCTCTGGCTGGGTAAAACTCGTTGGCGAGGATGTCGAACGAGTCTGGAAAGATACCTATCTCGAAGAAAACCAGGGGGGACGTTACGCCGAGCACGAAACCTACGCCGTGACCGACATCTACACCGTCGGTCATGACCCCTGTCACGTCGAACTCCTCGAACAGTTCGAGGCCCGGGCCTATACCCTGGTTCCCATTTTCCAAGGAGAACATCTCTGGGGGATTCTGGCCGCCTATCAAAACGACGGCCCCCGAGAATGGCAAAATAGCGAAGTCGACTTGCTGCAACGCATCGCCGACCAGTTAGGAGTGGCCCTGCAACAAGCCGAAACCGTAGCCCAACTGCGTCGTCAGTCCGATCGCATTAGCCAAGCCGCCGAGCGCGATCGCACCGTGGCCCAAGTCATTGACCGTATCCGGCAATCTCTCGATATCAGCAGTATCTTCAACGTCACCACCAAAGAAGTGCGGCTATTGCTGCAATGCGATCGCGTCGCCGTCTATCAATTCAACCCCGACTTTAGCGGTCAGTTCGTCGCCGAGTCCGTCACCCCGGGCTGGGGTAAACTCGCCGGTCCCGACGTCGAGCGCGTCTGGAAAGACACCTACCTCGAAGAAAACCAAGGTGGACGTTACGCCTACCGAGAAACCTACGCCGTCACCGATATCTACGAAGCCGGCCATGACCCCTGTCACGTCGAACTCCTCGAACAGTTCGAGGCCCGAGCCTATACCCTGGTTCCCATTTTCCAGGGAGAAACCCTCTGGGGGATTCTAGCCGCCTATCAAAACGACGGCCCCCGAGAATGGCAAGAGGACGAAGTCCAACTGCTGGTGCGTATCGCCGACCAATTAGGGGTGGCCCTGCAACAAGCCGAAACCGTCCAAGAACTGCGTCGCCAGTCCGAACGGATTGCCCGGGCCGCTGAGCGCGATCGCGCCGTCGCCCAGGTCATCGAACGCATCCGGGAATCCCTAAACCTAGACACCATCTTTGACACCACCACCAGCGAAGTCCGACAACTCCTAAAAACCGATCGCGTCTGTGTCTATCAATTCGCCGAAGACTGGAGTGGTGCCTTTATCGCTGAGTCAGTCGGAGGAACCTGGGTCCCTCTCGTGCAGCGACAAGAACAGGTTCCCGCCCTCAAAGGCAACGTCAGCCAGTGCGACAACATGACCAGCCTGATTGAACGGCAACAGGCTGGTCCACTGGCCCCCCAAGCCACCGGCCCCGCCAGTCGAGATACCTACCTGCAAGAAACGGAAGGGGGACGCTTCCAAAACGAACAGGCCTTTGCGGTTGAAGATATCTATCAAGCCGGGTTCACCACCTGTTATCTCGAAGTCCTCGAACAATATCAATGTCGCGCCTATGCCATCGTCCCCATCTTCAAGGGATCTAAACTCTGGGGACTCCTAGCCGCCTATCAGAACAACGGGCCACGCAACTGGGAAAACGAAGAAGTGACCCTGCTACGGCAAATTGGCACCCAACTCGGTGTTGCCATTCAGCAGAGTGAATACCTGCAACAACTGCAAGACCAATCCCTACAACTTGAAGCCGCCGCCCAACGGGATAAGGCCGCCAAAGAACAACTGCAAAAACGGGCCCTGGAACTGCTGATGGCAGTCCGCCCAGCCCTGGACGGGGATTTAACCGTACGGATTCCTGTGACAGAAGATGAAATGGGAACCCTGGCCGACTCCTTCAACAACACCCTGCAAAGCCTGCGTAAAATCGTCATGCAGGTACAAACCGCCGCCGGACAGGTGGTGCAAAGCTCCCAAAGTAGTGATGCGTCGCTGATGGACTTGTCGGAGCAAGCACAACGGCAATTCGAGGAAATCAGCAAAACCCTCGATCGCATTCAGGATGTGGTGGGCTTCACCCAAACTACCGCCAACAACGCCCAACAGGTGGAGGTGGCACTCCAGGGAGCCAACCGCACCCTCGAAGCCGGGGATGATGCCATGAACCGTACCGTAGAAGGGATTGCTGACATTCGCCAAACGGTGGCCGCCGCCGCCAAAGGGATTGCTCGCCTAACCCAGTCCTCGCAAAACATCGCCAAGGTGGTGAACCTGATTAACAACTTTGCCACTCAAACCAACTTATTGGCCTTGAATGCCGCCATTGAAGCTACCCGAGCCGGGGAATATGGACGCGGCTTTGCCGTGGTTGCCGATGAGGTGCGCTCCCTAGCCCGTCAATCGGCAGATGCAACCACTGAGATTGAAAATCTCGTCCAGGAAATTCAGGCGGAAACCAAGGATGTGACCCTGGCGATGGAAATGGCCTCGGAACAGGTGACGAAAGGAACCAATCTGGTGGGTGAAACCCGACAAACGCTCAATGAGATTGTGGCAGCCACTGCCCAAATTGGCGAACTGGTACAGGGGATTACCCACGCCACCCAGGTACAAACGGAGCAAGCTCAATCGGTGACGGAGATGATGCGTTCCATTGCTGCGATCGCCAACCAAACCTCGGAAAACTCCATCGCGATTTCCTCCCGCTTTAAGGATGCTCTGACGACGGCTCAAGAGTTACAATCGAGTGCGGGACAGTTTAAGGTGAGTTAGAGAAGAAGGCAATAGGCAATAGGGGGGGGAGTTCCCCTCTGGGGAGGGGTTGGGGGTGGGTTGCCTCGTCAGCTGAAACCCACTGCTATTGTCGGGGTCGGAACGATTAACAAGTTAGTATTCATTTATGAACAGCCGTCGTGATCAAGGATATGTCTATTTCCTGAGTGAAGCCCCGGAGTTATTGCAAGCCGTGGAAGATGGTCTGCTGAAACTTCATGACGGAAATCGGGTTCAGAATGTCCATGGCATGATGCGGGCAACTCATACCTTAAAGGGGGCAGCTGCCAATGTCGGGTTGGAGGGGTTAAAATCCATTTCTCACTCGATGGAAGATGCGTTTAAGGCGCTTTATAATGAAGAAATCCCGATTGATACTGAGTTAGAAGGACTTTTATTTGAGGGCTATGAATGTCTGCGAAATGCCTTAACCGCAGAGATGAACCAAACCCCTATTGATGAGGAGGTTTTGTTAAATCGAGCCGCCGATGTGTTGGCTCGCTTGCGGGATAAGTTAGGGGATGATTTTGGGCAAAAGGAGTATATTCCGACATCATCTGAGTTAGGATTTGATATCGCTAAATCCATTTTTGAGTTAGGGGTTCAACAGCGTTTAGATGAACTTAAAAGCCATGTTGAACAGGGAGATATCAAGAAAATTGAAGAGAGTTTACGGTCGGGAGCTGAGGTTTTTATTGGTCTGGGAGAATCCTTAAATTTACCAGGTTGGAGTCAGATTGCTGCGACGGTTTTACAAGCATTAGGGCGGAGTCCGAAACAGGTGCAACGGATGGGCGAGTTGGCCTTAGCCGATTACCAACAGGGACAACGGCAGGTTTTGGGGGGCGATCGCGACTCGGGGGGGTCGCCATCGGCGGGATTACTAGCCCTGGCCCAGGGAACAGTTCCAGAGGCGCAGGCGAGGCGTGGAGTTGTGCCAAGTTCCCCTGATTCGGGTGATTCAGTGGACCCACCACTGACGCAAGACGTGCCTCAGGAGGAGACCGCGTTAGATGTAGAACTGGGTCAGTTTCGCCAGTTTTTGGCAGATAAACGCTACGGAAAACCGGTGTCTGCGGGGGTGGCTGACTTTTTTGAGGAGGCCATTCGCACGGTGGCGGCTTGGTTTGCCCGGGAAGAGGAAATTCCCCTGGCCAACTTTTGTTTTGAGTTGATGGTTCCCAAATTGCCTCGAAAAAAGGCGAACCATAAAAAAACCGTCGTTAAAACCGCCTCGGGAATTAAAAAATGGGTTGAGGCCTTTTTAGACTCGATTGAGCAACCTGGAGATAGTGCCAGTCTCAAGTGTTATCGCCATTGGACGATGCTGTCGATGCTGGTGATGTTGGCAAAGTTTCAATACGCCAGTGATACCCAGCAGCCGAAAACCTATGACGATGTGATGTTAGTCGAAGCCCTACGCCGTCTGAATCGGGCTATGGGCGATCGCTATCAGGAGTTAGCCCCCGTCTCCAAACCGGAGAAAAATTGGCTCCATCACCCGGCCCTAGAAGAGTTACGAGTAGCAGCGAGGGCGGAGGAGTTGGTTGAAGATGAGGATCTCCTCGAAGGGGTTTGGGGGGACTTAGAGGAAGCCCCAGCGGCGATGACTGATGACATGAACCAGGAGATCCCAGAGGACAATACTTCTACCCTAGAGGCGGTGGTAGACTCAGCCATGCCACAAGCGGCGGAGAGTGATGCTCAAACCAACCCACCCGAGGAGGTTGCACAGGCCCCGTTGACGACTCCCGCCTCTGAACAAGCCGCGTCCGATGTGGTCGAAGACCCGGTTCAGGAGGGAGAATTTTTTGAAGAGACTCCCTCATCATCGACGTCACAGACCTCAGACAAGAGCAGAACCGCATCAGGGGAGGGAACCACGCGGCAATTGGTGAGCGTGGATATTAAGGGGCTAGAACGTCTTAATCACCGTTTGGGGGAGTTATTGGTCGATCGCAACCGTCAGGCCCTCGAAGAAGAAGCCCTACAACGGTCGGCCGTCCAACTGCGATCGCAACTGAACGCACACCGAGACACCATCAGTCAACTCTTGGATTGGTCAGAACGCACCCTCATGGTCAGCGGAGATGCGGCCCGGGTTATGGGACAAGATCCCTTCTCGGGCAATTCCCTCAGCACTCCCATTGCCGGGGATGGCTTTAACTTCGATAGTATTGCCGATTTGCATCTACTGCTGAAGACCGCCTTCGGTCAAGTCACAGGACTCGAACAGAACACCGAAGACATTCATGGTCGCAGCCGGGAACTGGCCCAGTTAATGGAAAAACAACAACAATTGCTTTCTGTAATGCAAGATGATTTAGTCGATGTTCGGATGTTGCCGTTCCGGGAAGTATTACAGCGGTTCCCGTTGATGTTGCAGCAACTGTCACGCATTCAGGGAAAACAGGTGACCCTGGAGATGGATGGGAATGATCTCCTGATTGAACAGAGTATTGCCCAAAAACTCTATGAACCCCTACTGCATCTAGTTCGCAATGCCTTCGATCATGGGATTGAATCCCCCGACGACCGTCTTGCTGCCGGGAAACCAGAGGTAGGGACCATTTCGATTCGTGCCTACAATCAGGGGGTGCAGACCACCATTGAGGTGCGCGATGATGGACGAGGATTGAACTTAGAGGGGATTCGTCGCAAAGCCGTCGAGGGGAAATTCCTCTCGGAAGAAGAGGCACGACAGATAATTTCCACGAAACACCTCGATGTGTTGTTTGAACCGGGCTTTTCCACGGCGGGCCAGGTGAATGAAATTTCTGGACGGGGTGTGGGATTGGATGTGGTGCGATCGCAACTCCAGACGCTCAAGGGCCGCATTGCGGTGGAGTCTCAGCCGGGCCAAGGAACAGTCTTTATTTTGCAGATTCCCCTCTCCATTACCATCAATAAGTTATTGGTGGTTCAGGCGGGAGGGTCAGCCTATGGTCTCTTGTTGGACTCCATTGATAAGATTGTCATGCCGCCACCGGGCCATCTCAAGCATTTTGAGAATCACCGTGTTTTGCAACTCGATACCGAAGACGACAAGCGTACGATGGTGTCGGTACGTCAGTTGGCCGACTTGTTGCATTATCAATCCTCTCTGGTGGAAGAGAAACAAGAACCAACCACCAACAAACTCTCAATTTCCCGAGATTTGAGTGCGCCGATTCTGTTACTGCGCCACGCTAAACGCCTAATGGGGTTAGAAGTCGATCGCATTATCGGGGAACAGGAGTTAGTGATTCGTCCTCTGGGGCAGGCGATCGCCCCACCGCCCTACGTTTATGGTTGTAGTATCCTCAGTGATAGTCGTCT
>SMDP01000214.1 GCA_012911965.1 Geitlerinema sp. P-1104 | reverse complement strand
TTTGGAATTGGCGTAACGCTCGATTGCTGAAGACGTTTAATCGACCGTCTCCTGAAGATTTCGTCGGTTCTCTAGTTTCCTGGTTTGACTCGTCAGTTGGGGCAATTTATTCCGTTTCTATCAACCCAGATGGAAAAATTGTTGCCAGCGGTGGGGCGGAACAACCCATTATTTTATGGGAAATCTCGACCGGAAAAATTGTCAAGACTTTCACAGAACATACCGGATCTGTTTTCTCGGTTTGCTTTAGCCCAAATGGTCAACTGCTTGCGAGTGGCGGTGATGACAATACTATCAGAATTTGGGATGTTGCAACTGGAGAAGTGCGACAAACATTCAACCATCTAGGTCCAGTTTATTCTGTCGCATTTAGTCCAGATGGGAAGACTCTTGCAAGCGGAAGTAGAGATACGACGGTGAAAATCTGGCAAATCGAGGATTAGCACCAGGTTTGAAATGGTTTATACTGAAAAATAGAAGTTTTTGGGCCAATACCCCGAATTATTCCGCCGTGAAGCATCCGCTGAGGGTGTTCATTGGATTTTGCTTGGTTCATTGGACTGAAATCCGGATCAGTTGGCTCCCCGATGATAGTATAATGTCAGGTGGGTAGAGTCAATCAACTCTTGGAGAAGACTGGCCCCCCTCCATCACTCCTCTGTTTACATGACTTAACATCGCATCATGAATCAGCAGCGTCAGAGAGACTTAGAAGAAATTTTGGAATTGCTTTATGAAAAACGTGCTGATTTTGAGAAGAAATTAATTATAGCAGACGGTGTAAGCCAAGAATTTTCCCTAAAGCAACAGCTTAAACGGGACATACTCCCAAAAATTCAAAAGTATGAAGCAGAGTATTGGGAGCTTATGACCCAAGATGCTGTCTTTGTCTACGATGAGGATGAACAAGCTGCGGAGGAATCCTTAAAAGATGTTGAAGCTGCTGTTAAGGACATTGAGAAGACCTCTCCATTACCGACAGAGGTGGTTGAAATTTTGAAGCAGATTCGTGACAAGCTTAATGAGCCTCAGAAACCCGCTTCCACGAAACTCAAAGCCACTCTAAATTTAATCCCAGCTATCTTATCCTTTGATATAGAACTAGACGCCAGTAATATTTTACATGCACTTCTGGAGAAAATTCGCCAAAAAAAGATATTAAAACCTCAGGATACACCAAATCAAAATTAGAGAAGGATAGAGCTTCGTCAGAAAATTTTTTGGATAAATTAGGTCTGATCGAGTTAAGAATTCAGGAGCTATCTAAAAAACTAGAATCTCCTCGTTCTGCAATGATTAAGTTTTCCTCCTCCTCTCCAATAGGACTTGCTTATTTGATTGTTTGCACATTTCCAAACTTACAAGATTCTTCAAAATTTCGAGTTGTTCCAGAACTCTGTTACAGTGAAGCCACGCCATCAAAACTAGGGCGAGAATTTTTGGCCGAGAAAGGCTGTTCCGTCTCGATTGAAGATTTCCCAAGGTTTTTCGATAAAATTGTGGCCTTTGCTGAACAAAAGATTGATCGGCGCTATGACCCTCGGCCCTGGAAGCTTCGGATTAGTTTATCCTTACCCACAACTACGTTGGGATCTCCATTAACCCGATGGTGTGGTCAGTCCAGTCCACTCCCGAGTCAACACCCCATTGTCATTGGCTGTTCGGATCGGGTGAATCCTGACTATCCCCGGCGATCCCACCTGCGTAATCAACTTAAGCATGGCTGGGAACGTTTCTTCAGACCCCAGAGACCATTGAAGGAACTCAATTGGCTGATTACGAGCGAATCGGCTCAAGACGACTGGGAAACCTATGAGGCGGTGCAATGTTGGGGAGGATGGCTCAGATCCCATCAAGCTGCTGTCGAGCGATGGTATAAACTCATTGAATCGGGTATTCCTCTAGCACTCTGGCTTGATGACGACTGTCTCCAACCTCAGGCGATCGCCCAAACCTTTGCCCGACTCACGGATTGCTGTCATGAGGAATTTCTGGACCGAGTTCGCAGCGAACGTCGCGGTTCCGACTCTATCCCGTTTGGCGTTTTTTACGAAAACCCAAACTATCTCCCCACCGTGGCGGAAACGTCTGAAGAACAGTTTTTCAGTTGGGGTTAGTTGACGCTCCCGAGGAGACTATGACCGATACAGACATGACTGATCAACAATGGAAACGCTTTTTAGGTAATGGTCGCTCTCGTCCGTTGACTGAGTTACCAGACCCCCCAGCCTGGCGGCGGTTTATGCCCGATGAAGAGTTCCAAGAGAACTATCAAGACAGCAGTGAAAACCGTTGGGGGAAAATTCAGGACTTGGCGGACACCGACAGCCGAGGGAAAGAACGGGGGGAAAGTTTCCGTATTGAGGAGAAGGATGCTGATATTTTTAATGCTGTCAATGCGGCCCTCTATCTTCGGCGACCGCTACTGGTGACCGGAAAGCCGGGTTCTGGTAAGACGTCCCTAGCTTATGCGATCGCCTATGAATTGAAACTCGGGTCCGTCTTGTCGTGGTCGATCAATGCTCGATCGCTCCTCGATGACGCGCTCTATCAGTATGATGCGATCGCCCGTCTCCAAGACGCTCAGCTCAAACGCGAAAAACCCATTGGCAGCTATATCCGTCTCGGTTCCGTGGGAACAGCCTTTCTCCCCTCGGTCTTACCTCGGGTGCTACTGATTGATGAAATTGATAAGTGCGATATCAACTTACCCAACGACCTTCTAGAACTGTTTGAAGAAGGTTGTTATGACATCCCGGAACTGGTCCGCCGTCAAGACGAACTCCAGGAACCCGTTGACGTCGCAACCGCAGATCGAGATGTGCCAGCATCTATTTCCCGAGGTCGGGTCTTTTGCTACCAATTTCCCCTCGTTGTCATGACCAGTAACGGGGAACGGGACTTTCCTCCAGCCTTTCTACGCCGCTGTTTACGCCTCAGAATGCCTGACCCGACCCAGAATAAGGGGGCATTAGAACGGATTGTGGAAGCACATCTGAAACGAGGAGACGATGCCCAGCGTTGGCAAGGACTAGAGGCGGAAATTGGCGAGATTGTGAATAACTTCATTGCCAAAGGGGGACAAGAAACCGCCGATATTGCCACTGATCAACTCCTCAATGCCGTGTATCTCCTGACGCGGGAAATCAAACCGGATGTTGATGAGCGAGACGGCCTCAAAGAGTTGTTATTAAAGGGACTCAGTGAGGAGGACTAGCTATCAAACCGACGACGCGACGATTGATTTCAGTCTTAGGACAGAGACTCGACCTAACCGGAACCGAGATTGCTGAGGCAATTTGGTTGGCGGGTCAACTTTCCATCGAGGGCGATCGCCATACAGTAGAGGTGAACAGTGAGGGGGTCGAGGATTCTGGGTCAAACCATTCGCAGATCAGCGATGGATGGGAGGATAATCCGCCAGAAGACAGTAGAGAAGACCCAGACCCCATCACCGAGATTGTCCCACAACCGGCAGAGTCAGAGGAGTTTCCTCCCTTCCCCGAGGGCGACTACAAACCCATTCCCATTCCTGATCCCGCCGCGATTCCCGAGACCTTACAATATGCGAGGGCCTTGCGTCCCTTAGCCCATAAGATTGCCGTGGGTAGGCCGGAGATTCTGGATGAACGAGCGACCGTTGCACAGATTGCTGATACGGGAGTGTGGCAACCGGTTCTCAGAGCGAAATTAGAGTTATGGCTCGATATTGTGGTGGTCTATGACCGCAGTCCTTCCATGTGTCTTTGGGGACGCTTTGCCAAAGATTTACGGCAGCTTCTCTCCCGCTATGGGCAATTTCGGGATTTACGAGAGTGGTTCTTTGACTATGATGCTTCAGGAGGAGTGACATTGCGATCGCGCAATGGAACCGTCCATAATCCCCGCGAACTCTTGACGGGCGATCGCCGTCGTCTGATCCTCATTGTGAGTGATTGTGTCGCTCCTGCCTGGCATGAAGGTCAAATTCGTGATGTAGTGGCCGTCTGGGCCGACCATTGCCTGACCGTTCTCTTACAGGTATTTCCCGAGCGGTTGTGGTCTCGCACCGCCCTAGCTCGGGCAACCATGGTACTGTTCGACGCTAAACAGTCGGGACTGGCTAGTAATGAACTCACCCCCAGACCGCGATTATATTGGGATCGCGAGATCATCCATCCCAAACATCGCCCCCCGAGCCAAATTTATCTACCCATCATCACCCTCGATCCCGAATTTTTCTCGGATTTGGCCGGGGTTGCTGTGGGTGATCAGCGGGCCCGGATAGCGGGAATTGCCTGGGATGAAAGCGATTGTCAACCGCTGCAACACCTCCCGAACTCCTCGCCCCAACGAGACCCCCTGGAGTTTTTCCGGCTAACGGCATCTCCCACAGCGCAGAGGTTAGCAAGCTTATTGGCTGCTGCTCCGGTTATTAACCTACCCATCGTGCGTCTGATTCAGCGATCCATGTTGCCTCAGTCCAACCCCGCTCATGTGGCGGAAGTGTTGATGAGTCGGGTGTTTACGCGGGTCGGTTCAGTGGCCCCGACTCTGGAAAATGCTGAATCTTTGTTGTATCAGGTGCGGAGTGAATCCGTCCGGCAACAGTTGTTGGAGAACACAGACCTGTTGGAGACGGTGGATGTTATTGAACAGGTGTCTGCCTATGTTGCCCGGCGGTTGGGGAAATCGATGGAGCAATTTAAAGCCCTTTTGCGTTATCCCCAGCAAGCTAGGTCTGAAGAAGGAGCGTTTCTTCAAGCATTTGCCAGAGTGACCGGGACGGTGTTGCGTAGCTTGGGGGATGAATTTGCTGCCCTGGCACCCCGTCCTGAACCGCAACTGATTATAGGGGCAATGGCGGGGGCGATGCAGTTAGAGGAATTAGAGAAAGATGTCCCAGATGGGTTTCCTCCTCTGAAGGTTTTGGAGTATGAAAGTGCCGTTATCGAGATTAGGGAGGTTTTCGAGTTTCAGACAGCGACTATAACCCGCAACGGCGATGATTGGCTGATTCAGCGTCGCCCAGGTGAGGTGCAAGGCTATGTTGAACCCCTCAACGATAAGCTAGGGTTGGAGATGCTGGTCATCCCCTCAGGAACCTTCCTTATGGGAGCGTCGGAAGACGAACCTGAGAGCCAAGATAATGAAAGACCCCAACATGAAGTGACTGTTCCCGCGTTTTTCATGGGGCGCTATCCCGTAACTCAGGCACAATGGCGAGTAGTGGCAAGCTACCCAGCCGTTGAAAGTAATCTAAACCCTGACCCATCAGATTTCCAAGGGGATGATTTACCTGTTGAGCAAATCAGTTGGCTTGATGCCATAGAATTTTGTCAACGACTCTCTAATCAGACTGGACAACTCTATCGTCTACCCAGTGAGGCCGAGTGGGAATATGCCTGTCGAGCTGGAACCCAAACCCCCTTCTATTTCGGTGAGACCCTGACCCCAGAGCTAGCCAATTACGATGGTAACTATACATATAATGGCGGTCCTGAGGGGGTCTATCGTCAGTCCACGACACCCGTGGGAAGCTTTCCTGCCAATGCTTGGGGGCTATGCGATATGCACGGCAATGTTTGGGAATGGTGTCAGGATGACTGGCACAACAACTATGAGAGCCGATCTGAGGATGTCTATGCTTGGCTCGATGAAAGTTCGACTAACAATCGAAAAGTCCTGCGTGGTGGGTCTTGGAACAACTCCCCCAGGAACTGCCGTTCCGTTGTTCGTTATGGAGATATCACAGACATTCGTCCTCGCAACTTCAGTTTTCGGCTCTGTTGTTCCGCAGCGCGAACCCCTTAACCCTCAATATTCCTTCACTCTTGCCTTTAGCTCTTTGTTTTTTGTCCTTTTTTCGATTGGTGTTATGTACCTTTGTTTATTTTTTTCAGATGTGCGCGAGGCGGTCGAAGTTCATTGACTGAGTTAGTTTTATAAGTGGACTCCAGCTTGTACAATTACAACATGGCTAAATCCCTTGGCAACAGCCATTTCACCATGACTGCACCGTGAAAAGCCCTCCCAAGCGCCACATCATCACTCATCGAGAAAAACGTCGCACCACCTACTTCAGCGAACCCCTCAGCGACGAAGTTGGCCTAGACATGGTGCAGATTCCTGGGGGAACCTTCCTCATGGGGTCACCCGAGGATGAGTTAGATAACTATAAAAATGAACAGCCCCAACATTCCGTCACCGTCCCCTCATTCTTTATGGGGCGCTATCCGGTTACCCAGGCCCAATGGCACGTGGTAGCTGGCTATCCAGAGGTCAAACAGGAACTGAAGCTAGACCCATCATACTTCAAGGGTGAGAACCGTCCCGTTGAACGGGTTAGTTGGGAGGATGCGATGGAGTTTTGCCAGCGACTCTCTGTTAAAACCTCACGTAGCTACAGCCTCCCTAGTGAAGCCGAGTGGGAATATGCCTGTCGAGCCGGAAGTCAAACCCCGTTTCATTTCGGTGAAACCCTAACAGACGATTTGGCGAACTATGATGCCCGAAAAATTTATGGTCGTGGTGTTGAGGGTGAGTACCAAGGTGAAACAACAGAGGTTGGACAGTTCCTCGCCAATCACTTTGGTTTACATGATATGCATGGCAATGTTGGGGAATGGTGTCAAGACGACTGGTTTATTAACTTTGAGGGGGCACCTGGTGATGGTCGTGCTTGGGTGAATGAAATTCATGCAGAAAAAGCCAAAGTCTGGCGCGGTGGTTCTTGGTCTTATCGCCCTAAGGATTGTCGTTCTGCCTATCGCCCCTGGGGTGTCCTGGTTAATCATCGTTTCAACTATATCGGCGTTCGGGTCTGTTGTTCCGTGGCGCGTACTCTTTAGCGTAGCACCTGGTTCCTTGCCCTCTTTTCCCCGGCGCCACGCGCCTTTTTTTATTTTTTTCCAACGAATAGCATCAGACACCGGTTATCTGACCCTCAGCCACGACCCCCTCCCAGACACCCTGACGACTGGGGTCGAATACCAGAGACCGGGTTTCTGCCAGAAACTCGGTCTCTCAACTGGCTGGACCCCTCTCCCGATTCCCCTCCCTAGTCACCCACCTCGCGGCAAAACTGTCGCACAGCACGAATCACCGTTAAATCTGTCCCCGTCTGACGCAATGCTAACCACTG
>SMDP01000213.1 GCA_012911965.1 Geitlerinema sp. P-1104 | reverse complement strand
CCACAATCGCGCCCATCCCTCATCTCAGGAAGTCGCCATGTTGCGGGGGATTTTGCGTCAGGTGAATTGGGCAATTGAGAAGTAGGGAACAGGGAACAGGGAACAGGGAACAGGGAACAGGGAACAGGGAACAGGCAACAGGGAACAGGGAGGAGCGGTAGGATGTGTTCCGGCATCAGTTGGGGTTATGACCTAGGCGCATCAATTCAAAATTGCCGGAACGCATCGCTTAGACAGTAGGCAACGCAACAGGCAACAGGCAACAGGCAACAGGCAACAGCAAGAGACCACCACAAGGGGGTCCCTTCTCTTGCTATTGACGGTCTCTTAACCTTTGGTTAACCTAAAGATAACCAAAGACCAGAGACCAGTTTTTTTCGGCAATGCCGTTTGTTGCACTACGTCTGTCTTTGCCTAAATTTTAATGTTTTCTTAACTTTTACTTAAGAGCATCTTAAGCAGGGTTCTTGCGTTCTTCTAGGGATTTTATCGCCACAAATGAGAGGTAAACGATGTCTAACTACGCCTATTCCCAGTCCGATGACTTAATTTCCGCTCTGCCGGCTCTTGAAGCCAAGCTAATGAAAAAGTCTTGTTCCAAACCTCGGCCATTTTTGGATGTTGAAGGGGCGTATTGGGTTGCTGGAGACCTAAAACTCATTCCTAAAATTATGCTAGGTCGAATTCCAACCGGGTCTCGGAAACAGCAGCTCTTAAACATCCTTCAATATTCTTTATTTCGACGTCCTAACTATAGGAAAATCAATAGCCAGGCTGAGCTGATTTTTGTTAAGTCTGAATCTCACAAAATGCGTGTCTTTTACCCGGACTTTATCTTGAAAGTTGTTCGAGAAGAAAGTGACATTAAAACACCTTGGTTTTCCAAAGAAATTGAGGGTCGGGAAGCGATGCGAGCTGCACTGAGAGGGGAAATTCGTATCCCCAAAGTGGTTGCTGCCGGTGAAGAGAAGGGTCTCTACTACTTACTAGAAGAACGGCTAAACTGTCGTCCTATTAATAAAGAAGATGCTGACGAGAGACAGAAAATCCAGCAGGAGTTGCTACCTGTGTTGATGGATTGGTATGAGCCGGTACGTTCAGACCCCATGGCTCGTATTTTCGGTGAGCAGCCCGAGGCTTTAGTTGAAGAGGCATTAACCTCCTCTGTACTCGCGGAGATGGAACCGGAGACGGTTCAGGTATTTCATGATGTTGCGGCGCAGATTGATGACTATAATCTAGAGGTTCCCGTGGCTATGGCTCATGGAGATATTAACCTCCTCAATATCTGTGTTACTCCCAGAGGCAAACTGGTTTTAGTCGATTGGGAAAAATGGGGTAAACATCCGGTCATGAAGGAATTGGCCTGTTTAGCCTGTTCCTTCGGTATTGGTAAAACGACTCATCGCCTGATTCGTCAAGCCTATAATCAGCGTTTTGCGGATTTAGGCTCTAGTTTTGATGAGCAGGTCCTAGTCTATTACTTTCTTAAATGCAGCAAAAAACTGGTGGAAGCTTCACAGATTCAAGATAGTCAGTCTAGTCAGAACTATCCCAGAAGTAAAACTGCCAAGATAACCCGGCATCAAAAGTATGTTTTACAAAAGTTAAAGGTTTGCCAGAAGTTATTTGAGGAAATCAATCAACATCATAGCTCTGCTACTCATCACCAACATGAGCTTCCATTATTGTGAGTTTGACCGATTTTATCCCCGTTATTGCGAAATTCAGATGAGACATGGCCGTGGGGGAACTCACCCTCAATCCTTCAGTGGGTTTCCCTCCCTCCCCACAGCCGAAGTAGGATTTACTGTGGTTGTGGCTCATGGGTGGGCTAGAATCGGTAACGGAACTCGCACAGTGTTGACTGTTCACTCATGTCTAATCCGCCGCCACGTCGTTTGAGTCGTTATGAAAGTTGGAGTCGCCGTCAATGGCGAACTCGGTTGCAAGCTGGGGCCGGGTCTCGTTCCCCTCGTCAGGCGGTTAATAATAAGGTAACGCCCATTTCCAGTCGGCGGCGACGACGGGAGGGAGCGGTGAATTTGCCCACTCCCCAGCGGCGGCGACTGCGGCGAGAGCCGATGTTGGGGAGTTCAGTTCCGTTTCCCTCGCGTCGTGGGACCAGTTCTTATCTACATCGGGGAGTTCCGGGACAAATTCCTCTCCCACCGCCAACACCTCGCCCAGGTCGTCCGGGGTCTCAGTCAGGGCGTTCTGGCAGTGGGACAACCCGTAAAACCGGCGGTCAGGCCCAAAATCGGACGGGTTCGGCTGTGGGAACGCCCCGTCGTCGCCGTCGCCGTCGTCTGCCGGTTCCGGCCCCCCTGTTGCCGATGCTCTATGGGGCGCGGTTGGCGATTGCGGGGATTGGCTTGAGTGCGGTGGCGGGGACGTTGATGGCCCTGTGGACTCCGGTTCCGTCGGAGGGGTCGGTAGAGCGGCAAGAGTCCCTGGAAATGGGGACGGCTGAGTCGTTGCAGCGGCCTTTGGGACGAGAGTTGACAGACTTGACGGGCCAGTTGCAGGAGTTGGTGGCGGAGTATCCTGAGCTGACACCGGGGTTGATGGTGGTGGATGTGACGACAGGGGATTATGCCCAGATGGGTCAGGATAGACCCTTTGCGGCAGCGAGTACGATTAAGATTCCCATTTTGGTGGCGTTTTTGCAGGCGGTGGATGCGGGCCAGGTGCGCCTGGATGAGCGGTTACGGTTGGAGGAGTCCCATATTGCTGGGGGGGCCGGTCGTTTACAGGATGAAGTGCCGGGGTCGGAATTCTCAGCCTTGGAGGTGGCGACGTTGATGATGGTGCAGAGTGATAATACGGCCACGAATCTCATCATTGACCGTTTGGGGGGGTTGGCGACCTTGAGTAGCCAGTTCCGTGAATGGGGAATGCAGGAGACAGTCTTAGAGGATTGGCTGCCAGATTTGCAGGGGACGAATCAGACCACCCCTCGGGAGTTGGCGGGCCTGTTAGCCCAGATTGAACGGGGGGAGTTGTTGTCGATGGCCAGTCGCGACCGGATGTTACGGATTATGATGCTGACGCAGAATAATGGGTTGTTGCCCCAGGGTGTGGGAGAGGGTGGGGTGATTGCCCATAAGACGGGGAATTTACGGTTTATGTTGGCGGATGCGGGATTGGTGGATGTGGTCAATGGTCGGCGGTATGTGCTGGTGGCGTTGGTGGAACGTCCGGAATATGAGGAGGAGGCGGCTGACTTTATCCGTGAGTTGTCGGCGCGAGTGTATGGCTATTTCGCACCCTGAGAGGGGAATGGGGAGGGGTCCTGGAGGGATTTTAATTAAACCAATGGGATAAATCCCGTTGAATGAGGTCTTGTAACTTGAGGATGTCCTCGCGATGGACTTCGGTGAGTTTTTGGCGGGTTTCTGGGGAAAGTTTAACGGATAGGGGCTGCTGGGTGGTCTCCATGTTGCGTTGTCTGAGCCAAAAGTTGACTTTTCCTCGCAGTTTTTGGGGAAACAGGGGTTTCAGGAGGGATTTGACCGGGTTGGGTCTCATGAGAAACTGATGGACGGCTTTATTTTTGGGTTTTTGATTCAGGTCTTTGTGAGCATTGTACTTTTTAGTTAAGTTGGGAGGGACAAAGTCGGAATCGACTCCGAGGAACTCAAAAGTCTCTCGCAGTAATTGAGTTGGGTTTTGTTTTAAATCTTGGAATAAGAAAACTTTGATTTGATGACGTTCAAAGACATCTAAGTAGCGTTTGAGTTGGCTGTAGTAGGCACCCATTTGTTTATAGTGCCAGTGGTAGAGCCAGGTGTCATCTAATTCATCGGACTTGAGAAAGTCCTCAGCAAAATGCTGTTCCAAGTAGCTCGGCTCATTCTCGGCTAGGTATTCTTGATAGAAACCGCTGCGCAGATGATGGAGAAACATGGAAAAGGCTTGCTGGATGGGTTGCCTGAGAAGAACTATCAGTTTAGCGTCCGGGATATAGTGTTTAATGGTTTGAGGACAGTTCGGGGAATAGAGGTAAATGGTTGAGGCTTCTCCAATCGCTTTCTCATCTTTAACCCCTTCAAAGAGGGTTTCATAATTCCCAAGGTCTGTAATTGTCTGATTTTTCAGCCAGGACGCATCTCCAGGACCGGTGAAGGAATCCAAGTCTGCCCCCTCTAGGGCAAAAAACTTGGGTTCTTTGTTGCGGCTCATGTAAATCTCGGGATGCTGCTCTAAATATCGGTACAATGAGGTTGTCCCGCACTTGGCGGCGCCGATGATAAGAAAGTTGGGGAGTGTCATGGATTCCTTGGGGATGGAGGGAGTCTGATGCAGACTCAGTGGATGGGCAGGAACAGACCCATCGTAGCATAGGTGTATTGGTGGTAAGAGGTGGGTTTAGTTTGGGGTTTTGAGCATACCGATTTGTCGCCCTTTCAGGACTGCCGGTTTGGTTTGGCGAAAGGACTAGACGTGCTGATAAGTGTTAAGGAGGCTGGGCAATAGTTATGTTCAGAGAAATCTAGGTTATGGGTTTGGGTCAAATGTGTCGAAAGATAGGTCAAAGTCTGTTAGGTGATTACCTGGAGCTAAAAGAACCTCATCACCAGCCCAAGCAGTAGAAAGCTTAGCAATGATATAAGTGTCCATATTTTGAGTGTTATCTCCACTGGCATCGTAAAGGATATACATTGCTTCTTCATCGCCGGCTAGATCTTGAACAGCAAAGATTCGCTGGTCTCCCGTCAAAATATTACCATCCAAATCACCGGACGAAATTATATCTGTTCTAACATTGATCATATTTAAGATATCGCTATCTGGGTTGTTTTTATCTACTCTAAAGTTACTGAGCTGGATGACATCCTGGTCTTTTTCGTTCCCTAACGGGCCGTTTTTCCACTCTTTATGCTCTCCCCAGTTAAAAGTCATAATTGTATTGTAGTGTGAGTAGTCCCGAATAGCTTGGATATTTGTTGCATCAAATCCGGTGCCTGGGAGGAAGTCACTGCGATCAAATACAAACTTATTCGACTGATTACGACCGGTATTCTCAACATCATCTTGTAGCCAAATGCCCGCTAGGGTATCATTGCCCTGACCACCATACAAGATATTCTGACGCCGACCGCCAATTAAGAAATCATCTGCATCGCCACCAATTAAAATATCGCTATCTCCAACCCCTGTCTCAGTGTTAGCTCGCCAGCCATTCAAAATATTAGGACCTCTCTGGGAACCTTCCGTCCTCTCAATATTGTTAGAGTTAGCAGACCGTAGGTATGTAATCGTTACTGTTGCTACATCCTGACCCCCAAGACCTTCTATCCTGTAGTCAAACTTATCCTCACCAGTGTTCTCATGCAAAACCTGCATGTCAAATCGAATAACATTCTCACCTGGAGGTTTTGTTATTCCATTTGGAGGAGCGCCATCTTCATCTCCTTCAGCAAAAATAGCGGTCATGCTAATATTTTGACCGCTATCGTCTAAAAGAAAAGCACTTGCTGGAATATCAATGAAGCGTTGATCACCAACTGGATACTCACTTAAACCGTTAGGATCACTATCTAAACCAGGGCCACCCGCTGGTTGAACGGAGATTTTCATCTCCACATCTTCCGCCACAACCGGCTCATCAGTAACAGTGATAGAAACTGTCTTACTAACTTCATTAGCAGCTGCAGCGGAGAAACTACCATCCTCCTCTGGCTCAAACCCAGTATTACCATTGTCATTGAGTTCGATGGTTAAAGTCACATTCCCCTCAGTGTTAGACTTGTAGCTAAAGTTATTGAGTTGAGAAGTCAGGTTGGTCTGACTTCCTCTTACGGTCACAGTTTGTCCTTTATCATTGCCTTCGACCGTCAGATCAGACACGCCGCTGAGATCAATTTCACCGATGTTCACAGACAACGTGAGAGTTAAGTCTTTGCTACCAGCATCTGGGTCAGCAAACCCGTCAATTACATCAGCTAGGCTGAAGGGAACATCTTTAACCGCATTAATGGTGGTAACATTTTCATCCAGGGTAATGGAGGGAGGCTCGTTAATAGAAACCGGGTTAATCGTCTTCGTTGCAACCAGGCTTTCATTCCCGTCCGCATCAGTTGCTTCAAATGTCAAGGTTCGAGGTGTCAAGTCACCGGGATTTGCATCCTGATCCCAACTTGACTTCTCATAAACAAGAGCTTGAAGAAAAGGATTCCAAGATGTTAGTGCTAACGAGTCAGTTCCATCACTAGGGGTTAGCGTCCAAGTTTTAAAACCACCCTCAATATCACTAGAAATATCAATCTGATTCGGTCCTCCTGTCGGAATTGTTAACTCTTGACTATCCCCAGCCTCGTGATTGACTCGGATAATAACTTGAGAAATCTCTTTGTCACCAGGATCAGCTTCATCACCATAGGCAATCTCAATTAAGGAATTGCCATCTCCATCCACAGCACCGAGAGGAATCGCCGGCAGGATAGGGGTATCATCTGCCTCACGTTGGTTGAATCGATAGTCAACACTAACATCTACCAGTTCGTTCCCCCCGTCTAGATAGATAATAGGCGAGTTAGGATTGGTGATTTGGATATTAAAGGTCTTAACTGTAGTATCTTGACCCCCGTCCTCAGTGCCACCATCATCTTGTAAGGTCAGGGTGACCTGGGCTACACCCTGGGAGCTGGGTGTGGGGACATAGCGCAAGGTTCCGGTGTCTAAGTCCAGGGTTGGTAACTCATCAAATAACTCTGTGTTATCAACGCTGAGAGTTACAGTGAGAGTTTGATCAGCTTCACTGGGGGCCCCTGGAGAGATATTGGTTGCCCATCCTTCCCGTTCAACTGTCTTGTTTGCTTTACTAAAGATGTTCTCATCCCCGCCAATCGTAATGGTGGGGGGTTGGTTTGGGTCCACGGGGTCTTCCGCACCGGGGTCTTCCGCACCGGGGTCTTCCGGGTCTTCCGCACCGGGGTCTTCCGGCTCATCTTCATCCACTGGAGGCTCAATCACTGGCGGCACCCCAGGCCCATCTGTCGGCGGCGGCTGCGGTTCTGTCGTCGTGTCCCCAGGGTCCGGTGCAGGGGGCAACTCATCCTCAGGGTCCACCACCGGCGGCTCAGGGGGTCCTGGGTCTGGCGTATCAGAGGGGGTTAAATCTTCCGT